>JAXHUQ010000047.1:0-12896 GCA_034189535.1 Halobacteriota archaeon
GCTCTTCTACAACTCCCGCACTTCCGAGATCTTTATCCTCTATCTCATCGACGTTTGTTACTATCCTTCCACCGGTTGCTCTTGAGAGCTTCTCCATGTCGCTCTTCTTTGCCCTTCTTGCCGCAAGAATTCCTGCCTTTGCAAGGTAGTGCTGTACAAGATCATCGATTCCCTTCTGGCAGAAGACCACGTTTGCACCGGATGCTGAGATCTTCTCGACTATCTCTTTTAACATCCTCTCTTCTTCGTCGAGGAATGATTTGAGCTGGTCAGGAGATGTTATCTCTATCTTTGCATCCACTTCTGTCTTCTCGATCTCAAGTGCTGCATTGATAAGTGCTATCTTAGCATTCTCGACCTTCTTAGGCATATTCGGATGTACCCGCTCTTTATCGATTACCATACCACTTACGAGCTGGGAATCATCTGCATTTGCCCCTGTCTTCTTCTCAACACTGATATTTCCTATGTCGACTGATCCATTTTCATCTACAATTGCAGATACGGCTTTTACAGCAAGGTCTATGAAGTTCTCTCCACCGATCTCGGCACCTTTTCCTGTAATGGATGTCTTTGCTATCTTCTTTAGCATCTCAAGATCATCAGATTTGACATCAACTGCGATACCCTTAAGGATCTCACATGCCTTTTCGGATGCCATACCGTATCCTGATGCGATGAGTGTGGGATGTACGTCCTGCTCCAAGAGGTCTTCAGCCTTCTTAAGGAGTTCTCCAGCAAGAACTACTGCTGTGGTTGTTCCATCTCCTACCTCGTCATCTTGAGTCTTTGCAACCTCAACCATCATCTTTGCGGCCGGATGTTCGATATCCATCTCCTTGAGTATCGTTGCACCATCATTTGTTATGACGACATCACCCATGGAGTCAACAAGCATCTTGTCCATACCTTTCGGTCCGAGTGTTGTTCTAACGGCGGAAGCAACAGTCTTAGCTGCAAGAATATTTCTATTCTGTGCTTCTCTACCTTTTGTTCGTTCACTGCCTTCTCTTAGAACCAGAATGGGTGTCCCACCCAATTGTCCTCCCATTTTATTATCACCTTTATATCAGTTTTCTGATATTTGCAATTCTATATAAGGATTGTGGTTGGTATTTTATTACAAAAACTCCCTTCTTGCGACTTCTTCTGCCCGTTTTATGATCTCTCTGAGAGGTATATCAAACTCTTTTGCCACTCTCTTTGCATCTTCAAACTCTGCTGAGATATTAAGAAGCCTACCCTCGGTATCGGTTGCTATCTTTACATCAACTTGTCTCTTGCTTCCTTTTACTTCGATCTTTACCGATTTAATCTCCCTTAATGCGATCAACCTATGTCTCGTCGACATAACTCGAACACCAAGAGACCCGGTCTCTTCAATAATTTTTCTTATGATGCAAGGAGTATCGGTCGATTTGGTGATTACCTGAATCACGTAACCACTTCTCCCTTTCTTCATTGTCGCAGGTATTATTGCAACATCCTTTGCACCCAGTTCCATCAACCGATCTATAAGGTTGCCGAGAACCTCCCCTGTTACATCGTCAACGCTCGTCTCAAGTACCTCAACATGGTCCTTCAGCAACGTGTTTTGAACTTCTCCGATTACCGTTCTAAGCACATTCGGCATGGGTAGGTCATACGATCCTGCACCATATCCCACTCTCTCTATCTTCATCTGGGGAAAGAAATCGTCAGATATGCTCACAAGATGGGAAAGAATTGCAGCCCCGGTAGGTGTCAAAAGTTCCATCTCCACTGGCCCTCCGAAGGTAACAATCTCAGAGTCTACCAAAATCTCGAGAGTGGCGGGAGCAGGTATTGGAAGTGTCCCATGAACACACTCGACAGAGCCGCCGCCAACAGCAACAGGCATACAGTACACAGAGGAATTGAAAAGTCCGAGGTTGTGAAAAGCCGTTATTGATCCGACTACATCTGCTATAGCATCTGATGATCCTACTTCATGAAATTTCAGATCCTCTTTAGAGGCGTCGTGTATCTTTGATTCTGCATCTGCAATCTTACTAAAGACAGCGATTGAATCTAGCACAATCTGCTCAGAAAGTCCGCTACCTTCCACTATTTCAACTATATCTTTAAATCTTCTGTCATATGTCTCGTCACAGATCACACTTGCTTTGGTTGCCGTTATACCAGACTTTCTTACACACTGAACCTCTATCTTTATATCTCCGGCATCCAAACTGTCTATAGCGCCTCTAACTTTCTTCAAGTCTGCTCCAATATCAAGCAGACTACCAAGGATCATATCTCCGGATGCCCCACAGAATGGGTCAAATACCAAAGCCTTCATTTCGCCACCCAACCACTCATCTTATATACCACAACAACTTATTCGTTTATATCTGTACGTTTATTATGCATCTGTATATATAACGAGGGGATGAATATCTGTGAATGTCAGTTTGAGAGTCACAAAATCATATCCAAGTGATCTTGGAAGGGGCATAGCAAGACTAGATCCGGATACGCTACTTAAATTACAGTTATCGCCCGGGGATATTGTCGAGATTGACGGTAACAAGAGCACAGCTGCCGTCGTATGGAGGGCAGATCGTCAGGACTGGGGCCTAGAATATATTAGAATTGATGGTTTCACAAGACAAAACGTCGGTGTTAGTATAGGCGACCGTGTCAGAGTGAGAAGAGCAGAGGCAAAAGAAGCTAAGAGGATCACACTCGCACCAGCCGAAGGGATACCGATAGTCCTTGACGATGACGCAAGAGAGATGGTGCGAAGGCAGGTACTTAAAAGAGCAGTGGTTGCAGGTGACATAGTCCCTGTTATGAGCTCTGCAGAGTACCCGTTCATGGGTAAGAGCATCTTCGGGGAAGCGATACCACTAGTCTGTCTCGATACAAGACCGGATGGCGTAACAATTATAACCGAATCAACTGAGATTGAGTTCAAAGATAAACCGATAAAACATGAGATTAGAGCCACCGGTATAACCTATGAAGATATAGGTGGGTTAAGAGACGAGATCCAGCGAGTAAGAGAGATGATAGAACTTCCGCTCAGGCATCCCGAGATATTCCAGCAGCTTGGAATAGGTGCGCCAAAAGGCGTTCTTCTTCACGGACCGCCGGGGACAGGAAAGACACTCATAGCCAAAGCCGTTGCGAATGAATCAGGCGCGGACTTCTTCTACATTGCAGGCCCGGAGATAATGTCAAAGTACTACGGAGAGAGTGAGCAGAGGTTAAGAGAGATCTTTGATGAAGCAAGAGAGAACGCACCGTCAATAATATTCATTGATGAGGTCGACTCGATAGCACCAAAAAGAGAAGAGGTTACAGGTGAGGTAGAAAGAAGAGTTGTCGCTCAATTACTCACAATGATGGATGGACTCGAGGATAGGGGTGAGATTATAGTAATTGGTGCAACTAACAGAGTTAATGCAATTGATCCCGCACTCAGAAGACCCGGAAGATTTGACAGAGAGATAGAGCTTGTCGTCCCAAAGAATGATGATAGGCTTGAAATTCTTCAGATTCATACAAGAAATATGCCACTCAACGAAGAGGTGATGCTTGAGCACCTGTCCGAAGCAACTCACGGTTTTGTTGGCGCTGACCTTTCCGCCCTCTGTAAAGAAGCTGCAATGCATGCACTGAGAAGGACTCTACCTGAGATTAACCTGGATGAGGAACATATCCCTCGAGAGGTGCTTGAGATGCTCACGATAACAAACGAGGACTTCAAAGAGGCGCTCAAAGAGACTGAACCATCGGCGATGAGAGAGGTTCTTGTGGAGATCCCGGATGTTAGTTGGGATGATATAGGTGGTATGGGTGAGGTCAAACAAGAGATAGTGGAGGCTATAGAGTGGCCTCTGATAAATCCGGAGAAGTTCACAAAGATGGGGATACATCCACCAAAAGCCGTTCTACTCTTCGGAGCACCGGGAACGGGAAAGACTCTTGTCGCAAAGGCGGTTGCGTCTCAATCCGGCGCAAACTTCATATCAGTGAAAGGTCCACAACTACTCTCGAAGTGGGTGGGCGAGTCTGAGAAGGCTGTCCGTGAGATATTCAGAAGGGCAAGGCAGGTATCCCCCTCGATAATATTCTTCGACGAGATCGATGCTATGACATCGGTGAGGGGCGGCAGTGAAGGATCAAAAGTATCCGAACAGGTAGTAAATCAACTCCTCTCCGAGATGGATGGTCTTGAGAAACTGGAGGATGTTATCGTTATCGGTGCAACCAATAGGCCCGACATAATCGATCCTGCACTACTAAGGCCTGGCAGGTTCGATAGAATAGTCCTTGTCGGATCCCCTGATAGAGAGGGTAGACTTGAGATCATTAAGATACACACATCGAAGATGCCATTATCCGAAGATGTAGAAGAAGAAGAGCTCTCCGAGATCACGAACGGTTATGTTGGATCTGATATTGAAGCACTCTGCAGGGAAGCTGCAATGTTTGCTCTAAGAGAGGACGGGGAAGTGGTTGAGATGCGACATTTCAGAGAAGCACTCAAGAAGGTTAGACCGAGTGTCACTGAGAATATGTTAAGCTACTATGAGAGGATAAAAGAGGAGTTCGAGAGCAAGAGCGTCACCGAATCCAAGTCATATATTGGGTTTGGATGAACCTCTTTTTTCATTACAATTTTTTGGGCGCTCTTTTAAAGGAAAAGATGTATTAGTAAATGTCACAGATATCTTTATTGGTTGTGCGATAAGCCAGCTTGGCTAAAAGATGTAAGGAGGGTAGGTAGAGAAGATGCAGACAAAGATTTTGTTGGGAGAGGATGAGATTCCAAAGGCATGGTATAATATTCAGGCAGACCTGCCAGGCCCACTTGATCCACCACTTCACCCGGCAACACTTGAAGCGTTAGGACCAGAGGATATGGCACCGCTTTTTCCTATGGCCCTGATCGAACAGGAGATGAACTCGTCCGATAGGTGGATAGAGATACCTGAGGAAGTGCGTGATGTTTATAGAATGTGGAGGCCGTCACCTGTATACAGGGCGCATAGGTTGGAAAAGGCACTAGATACGCCTGCAAGGATATACTATAAATGGGAAGGAGTAAGTCCTCCGGGGTCCCATAAACCGAATACTGCTGTTGCACAGGCATACTATAACAAGGTGGAAGGTATCAAACGTCTGACGACAGAGACAGGAGCCGGTCAATGGGGGAGTGCACTGAGTTTTGCCGGTATGCTCTTCGGACTTGATGTCACGGTATATATGGTCAGGATCAGTTACGATCAGAAGCCTTATCGTAGGGTACTAATGGAGGCATGGGGTGGAGGTGTATACCCAAGCCCAAGCGATAATACCGAGACAGGCAGAAAGATGCTTGATGAAGATCCCGATTGTATAGGCTCTCTTGGGATAGCAATAAGTGAAGCAGTAGAGGATGCAGCATCTCACGATGATTCACATTATGCCCTCGGATCTGTTTTGAACCATGTTATGCTTCATCAGACGGTAATTGGTCTCGAGTCCAAAAAGCAGTTGGAAAAGGTAGAAGAATATCCTGATGTCGTCATCGGATGTGTAGGTGGAGGCAGTAACTTTGCCGGGACATGCTTGCCTTATGCAAAGGATAAATTGGACGGAAGAGAGGTCAGGCTTTTAGCTGTCGAACCAAAGGCCTGCCCAACGCTTACAAAGGGAGAGTTCGCATACGATTTCGGTGACGCAGTGGGGATGGCGCCTGTTGTCAAGATGTACACTTTAGGTCATAGTTATATCCCTCCTGCCATTCATGCCGGAGGGCTCAGATACCATGGCGATTCTCCGATAATATCGAGGATGATGAAGGACAACCTTATCGAGGCAATATCGTACTCTCAGATTCAGACATTTGAGGCAGCCATTCTTTTTGCAAGAACCGAGGGATTCATACCTGCACCTGAGACAGCCCATGCAATAAAGGCCGTGGTTGATGAGGCAATCAAGGCTAAGGAAGACGGCGATGAGAAGGTTATTCTCTTCAACAATTCGGGACACGGACACTTCGATCTGAAATCATATCAAGATTACCTTGAAAAAAAGCTTGTTGACTACGAACACTCTGATGAAGAGATAAAAAAGGCTCTGGAGGCTCTACCGAAACCAAAAACAAATTAATATAAATATACGGTGGTTTAGGCCAATCTTTGGTCTACCATCACCTTTTTTACCAAGCGAGCCAAGATAAAACTATATATGCTATGAGTTTAGATCTCTATCACTATTGGGGGTAATTAAAAGTTGAGCAAGCCGTCGGTTAATATTGGAATGGTTGGGCATGTGGATCACGGTAAAACCACACTCGTAAGTGCTCTTTCCGGTGTCTGGACAGATCAGCATAGCGAGGAGATGAGGAGAGGAATATCGATAAGGCTCGGATATGCGGATGTCACATTCAGGAAGTGTCCAAAATGTCCCGATCCTGACTGCTATACGGTTGAAAAAAAGTGTACATATTGCGATTCTGCCACTAAACCATTGAGAACGATCTCGTTTGTTGACTCCCCCGGACATGAGACATTAATGGCAACAATGCTCTCCGGTGCGGCGATCATGAACGGCGCCGTACTTGTAATTGCTGCAAATGAACCCTGTCCCCAACCCCAAACAAAAGAACACTTGATGGCCCTGAACATCGTAGGGATAAAGAATATTCTAATTGTACAAAACAAGATTGATCTGGTATCAAGAGAAGATGTAATCGACCATTACCACCAGATAAAAGAGTTCGTCAAGGGAACGGTTGCTGAGAATTCCCCAATAATACCTTTATCTGCCCAGCAGAATGCAAATATTGACCTACTCATACTGAAGATAGAGGAACTTATACCATCACCTACTCATGATCTCGATAAGCCTGCAATGATGTTTATCGCACGTTCATTTGACATCAACAAGCCCGGTACCCCTCCGGGTAAACTGAAAGGTGGCATCATCGGTGGAACTCTATCTCAAGGCAAATTTCATCCAAAGGATGAGCTTGAAATCAGACCTGGAAGGCTTGTCGAGCATGACGGAAGGTCTGAATGGATACCTATCAGGACTGTGATCACAACCATGGTATCTGGAGGAAAGGGTACCAAAGAAGCCACACCAGGAGGGCTTCTTGGCGTTGGAACCAAACTTGATCCCATCCTAACCAAGAGTGATGGGCTTGTCGGGCAGGTAGCAGGTGAACCCGGTACACTTCCGCCGGTGTGGAATGAGAAGTTAAGGATGGGTGTCAATCTGCTTGATCGCGTAGTGGGCCTAACGGAAGAGATAGAGGTGACACCGGTAAAAGTGAATGAGACATTCATGCTCTCTGCCGGAACCGCAACCACAGTCGGTGTGGTATCGCGCGTTAAAAAAGACGATGTGGATGTGACCTTGAGACGGCCGATCTGCGCAAATATCGGTTCTTCCGTTGCGATAAGTAGGAGGGTCGGTTCAAGATGGCATCTTATAGGGATGGGCACAATCAAAGATAATGCCTAATCATTGTCATACATCTTTAGGACGAGGTCTCGCGCAGATCTTAAGATATCTTTCTCGAATTCAGTCTTATCTCTCATCATCACATCCGAGATGCTTATTATCTCTTCCTTTTGACTGAGTCTTCCACCCTCAAAATCTTCGGTAAAAGACTCAAGTATCAGACTATCATCAATTGTGAAGTTAAAGTTTAACTCGTTACCCAGAACAAATAGTTTATGTAGCTTAAGCCGATGATAAAGTGATCTGGGCACTGTTCCCTGAAGCTTAAGTTTGAGAAGTGTCTCCTCTGAAGATTCATCCCTGATCCTATTTATTAAGATTTCGTTTGGATCTCCATAGAGGTCACCCACATTCACTTTAAGCTCGATCATCGGCTGGCAATCCAATTTTATGAACTCTGCATCCACTCCATCTCTTCCAATATCAAGAAAATAGAACCCCGGAGTCTTCTCCCTCTCCCCAAAGCCCATCCTCTCTGTTGCACCCGGGATTACAACTGTTGTCTCCCCAATTCTGAAGATTCTGTTGTCGTGAATGTGACCTGAGCATATCAAGTCCGCACCCAATTCTGCTATCGTCTTCCTAGAGATGACAGGATCTTTTGATCTGTACGGGACGTGACCCTCTATTCCATAATGGACCAAGAGTATATTAATATCCCCTGACTCGCCAAACGCTTTTCCTTCAAGAGGGTCTTGATCCTCAAGTGTCGGATCAACTGATATCCCACCGACGACGACCTCAAGCCCATCGATAATCACCTTTTGGGTCTCGATCGTATCAGTCTCTGAGAAGAACTTTGCATGACCCTGGGCCTGAAATATCCTTTGTGGTGCCGCACCTCCTGAAGCACCGCGCATCTTTGGCATATCATGTGTCCCTGCGATCATGTAAGCCCTTATGCCTTCGTCGTAGAGTTCCCTTAATCTCTGGGCCACTCGTATTAGAGCTTGATTCTTCGGACTCGGCATATCGAATAGGTCACCTGCATGAAGATACAGATCTACCCTTTCTCTTATTGCAGTATCCACAGTCTCATCGAAGTTACGGCTTAGTATAGTACGCCTCTTCTCGAGTTGATCGGGACGCATAGTACGGTAATGCTTATTCAGATGATTGTCTGCTGTAAGTACGGCCTTAACAGTCATCTATGACTCCTATTTTTACTACCTTATCCCCCAACTCATACCCCTCGTTTAAGGCTTTCAGATTGAGATCTTCTGTGCCTTTTGGTATCTGATCAAGAAGTGCCTTTTTAACCGACTCTAATGAGACAACACCGGTTATTGCAGGGATGGCACCGAGCATAACAACATTTGCAACAAGCGCCCTACCAAGCGAAGAGGCAATAGATGTTGCCGGTATCTCGAAAAATTTGTTCTTTGGTCTACTATGGACCGTGCCAGGATCAAGTATTGTGATTGTCTCTTTCTTCACGTCATATCCATACTTATCAAAAGCATATTCTGATGTGAGAATGAGAATATCCGGTATGCCTATTTGAGGAAAGAGTATCTCTTCATCTGATATCTTCACTTCTGCTCTTGAGTCTCCACCCCTTACAGCGGCATCACAAGTCTGTGTCTGGGCTGCAAATAGAACATCGTCTCGTTTCTTCTCGAGTTTACTATCCCTCATTGATACTGATTTTGTCTCGTAGATAGATGCCGCTCTTGCCAGGACTATACTCGCAAAGACAAGGCCTTGTCCTCCCGATCCTGCAAGTCGTATATCAAAAGTACTCATCTTCCCTCCTCAAGTAACTTCAAGTAGGATTTACGGTTAACATCCCTAAAGGTACCTGTGGTGATCTTACCATCAATATTTAGATCGAGAGGATGAAGGGATGCTAATGGGTCTTCGGCTTCATCTTCTGCGTTTAGGGGGATTGAGTTCTCTTTGAGCCATCTCATATGAGTCCTTGGATCTTTAAGTTTGTTCATCTTCCCGAGATGCGTAGGGCATGCTGAGATAACTTCAACAAAGGAAAAACCCTCCTTTTTAAGTGCAAGCTCAATCGATCTACTCAACTGTTTTACATGCCTAACGGTCCATCTCGCGACGAAGTTTGCCCCCGCAGTCGATGCGATTGCTGCAAGGTCGAAAGGATAATCAAGTTTACCGAATGGGCTTGAGGCAGACATAAAACCATGTGGTGTTGTTGTCGATTCCTGCCCTCCGGTCATCCCATAGATGTTGTTGTTGACGCATATCACCGTCAGGTCCATGTTTCTCCTGCATGAGTTGATGAAATGATTACCGCCTATTGCACCTAGGTCACCGTCTCCTGTGATGACGACAACATTCAGATCAGGATTCCCAAGCTTGATTCCAGTAGCAAATGTAAGTGCGCGACCATGGGTTGTATGAATCGAGTCACTGAAGATGTAACCCGGTATTCTGGAAGAGCAACCTATTCCCGAGACAAAGACCGTCTTATCAAGATCGAGATCAAGACTAGAAAAGGCTTCATAAAGGCAGTTCATAACAATTCCATTACCGCAACCGGGACAGAACATGTGAGGCCACCTATCCATCCTGAAGAACTGGGACTTCTCCATCAGATCATCCCCATCTTTTGTATCCTGGACAAAATCTCTTGTGGTGTGTGTACCTCTCCACCAACCTTTGAGAAGAACTCAATTCTATCACACCCCACCCTTCTTGAAAACCTCTCAACTTCCCTTACCATCTGTCCTTCATTCATCTCAAGGACCAGGACCCCCCTCGCATCGCCAGCAACCTTCATCATATCCTCTTCGGGAAAAGGCCAGAGGGTGATGAGTCTCAAAAGCCCAATATCTTCATTTTCTCTTACGACCTGTTGGGCTGCACGGGAAGGCGGACCGTAGGCCACAATGAATACCTTTGCTTCTGGATTTATTATCTGGGTTTTGCAGATCTCATCTCTATTTAGGTCGATCTTGTCGATTATCCTTCTCAGAAGATCTTCCTGAACCTCAAAATCGCTGGGTTTTGGATATCCTACTATGTTGTGGGTGAGCCCAGTAATATGGGCTCTATTGCCGTGTCCGAAGACGGGAAACGGCGGAACAAGCCCAACGGATTCGAAAGGAAATGAGACATTACCATCCCTAAATGTTGCTCGTGTGACAATCTTTGGATCTTCTTTTATAGTTACTCTTTCCCTCATGTGTGCAGTCATCGCATCGGAGAGGATTATAACAGGTGTACGGTACTTCTCGGCGAGGTTGAAGGCATCAATTGCAAGATCATAGCACTCCTGAACCGAGCTTGGCGCAAGGGTAATTATACTATGGTCACCGTGAGTTCCCCACCTGGCCTGCATCGTGTCCCCTTGTGATGGCATAGTGGGCTGGCCTGTTGATGGCCCACCCCTCTGCATATCAACGATCACAACCGGTGTTTCGGTCATTATCGCAAATCCAATATTTTCCTGCATCAGGCTGAAACCGGGACCTGATGTAGCAGTCATCGCTTTTCTTCCCGTCCACGAAGCACCTATTGCGGAACCAATGGAAGCAAGCTCGTCCTCCATCTGTATGAATACACCTCCCACATCCGGCAGCCGGTAGGCCATCCTCTCAAGAATTTCTGTAGATGGCGTTATTGGATATCCTGCGAAAAATCTGCATCCGCCAGCTATTGCACCCTCTGTAATTGCCTCATTACCCTGGATAAACTGATAGGTTGGCTCATTCATCAATATCACTCACCTTTATTGGGCTAATTGCCTGATCGGGACATGATAGCTCACATAAAGAACATCTCGGTTCACTACCCTCTTTCATTCTCTTAAAATCGAGACATTCATCGATATTTTTTATGATAGGGACTTTATAACCCCTTTTTGATACCTCTCTTCCCTCGGAATAAACATCTTTCGGACAGATATCAACACACAAATTACATCCTTTGCAGTAGTCCTCGTTTATTCTTTTCATGACTTTTCCTTCATCTGAGTTTAATATCTTTAAGAAGTTGTATTTTTGGTTTTGATCTATTGGGTGTTCTGTAGAAAACCTCTTTTTTAAAATCTGAGTTGGGGTGCGAGAGGAGATACTTTCAAGTGGTATGAACGATAGATGTCTGTTCTTAGGAATTGGTATGTACCTCGCCGAAAAACAGAACAGTACAAATGAGCCATAGAAATGTAGCCTAATTATATTATTGATGGGAAGTTAAAGTATATTTATCGTGTTTTTAAGAATGTAGGCGGTCATAGGATATGGGAGGATATATGTTTATAGGAGCGATTGGGTTTGGGGTTGGTAGTGCCTACTGGGGTTATTATATATTCAGTAATTTTTCGGAAGGAAATTGGGGGGTTCCGTTTTTGTATGGTAATGGTGCTTTAGTCTTAGGGGCACTTGGTGGCGTATCACTGGCAATATTATGTTCAAAGATATTAAGAAGATACTATTATCTTCCTTGTTGGGCGTGATTGGATCTTTTAGCGGTTTTATAAAGGTGTTTTACAAAGCTTATTAGTTCAGACTCTTTATCTTTTACTTGCAATTTACCTTCTCTATGTTTCAATAAATAGGGGATGGTATCCTATTATATCTTAATTTGGGGAGGTTTTCTATGGAGCTGATTTTTCAGCAAATATCGAAAAGGCACCAAGATATACTCACTTGAGGTGGGCAACCATATTTGCTGAAAAATCACATCGGCTTTTAGATGCTGTACTCGACTATGCAGATATTGATGCCAGTCTTATGGATCTATTTGAGGTCTATCAAAGTCAGGCACTCGACCCAAACGTCAACCGAAAGCGGTTAATTGATGGGTGGAGGGCTTAAGCGATCACGAATGGATGGGCCACACAGCTGTGCAAATACGGTAAATCATCCGATCTTATTAAGTAATATCGGGCCACATGTCCACTTGAGATGCTGCAACAACAAGAAATCATGGTTCTATGCGGAGCTTTTGGGAAGGTTAAAGACGCTTTGAATAATTACTTAGATTGGACATTGTTTCCTGTAGATAAAAATAACTGTTCTGTTTGCAACCATGATCATTGAGGTGTATAAAAATGGAAGAATGTAATGAAAAATGCGATAGTTGTAGCACGGCAGATGAATGCACTGATCCGAAGAAGGAGATGGAACTTCAAGAGAAGGCCGTCTCTGATGGACTTTCCAAGGTAAAAAATAAGATTATGGTGATGAGTGGTAAGGGTGGTGTGGGTAAGACCACTGTTGCTACCAACCTTGCCATAGCACTTGCAACTAAGGGGTTTGAAGTGGGTATTGTAGACGCAGATCTACATGGTCCTAACGTTCCTAAGATGCTCGGTGTGGACAAGATGTTTCCTGGTGCAGGTGATGGTAAGATACTTCCTGTTGTGGTCCCACCAAGGCTAAAGGTCATCTCGATGGCGCTTCTCTTGCAGGACTCAGATGTTCCTGTTATTTGGAGGGGGC
>JAXHUQ010000048.1:0-12840 GCA_034189535.1 Halobacteriota archaeon
TCGACTCTGTCATTGGTCAACAGGAAGTCGTCATAAAATCGCTTGATAAACTTCTTCAGAACGTCAAGGGTTTTGCAGGAGCCACAATCCTTGGAGACGGTAGGGTAATCTTGATCCTTGACATAACCACGCTATTTTGAGGGAAAAATAATATGTACCTCTGGTAGCATATATTTGGCTGAAGATAAATGCCGAAGACTATAAGGGTTGGAATTGCTGATCTGCAGGTGACAACCGAACCGAATGTATTGATGACGTTGGGTCTTGGATCATGTGTTGGTATATGTTTGTGGGACAAAAACTCTAGGGTGGCCGGTCTGTCACATATAATGCTTCCGAACAGTTCTGATTCGAGAAAAGAGATCAACGAGATGAAATATGCTGATACTGCTATTGATATAATACTTGCAGATATGATCGATATGGGTGCGAGAAAAACAAGAATTGTAGCAAAGATTGCGGGTGGTGCGCACATGTTCTCCACGATAGATACTAATACTGCACCCAAGATCGGTGATCTGAACGTGGCAGCAGTCAAGCAGAAGCTTGAAGAAGTAAATATTAAGATCATTGCAGAGGATACGGGAGACGATTATGGCAGGACTGTGGAGTTACACAGTACCAATGGAAAGGTCCTTGTGAAGACTGCAATGAGGGGAATAAAGGAACTATAACGGTATTTTTGAATCTTCCGGCAGGTTGTCAAATATCACCTGCAGTGAATCCATCTCAGGTAGTACGAGAACTTCGAGTTCGATATCCCTGTCTGTGACATCAAGAACGGTATCGAACATAAATGCGAAGTCCCCTTTCTTTGAAGCATCTATAAGTGATACTTCAAGGAGCGAACCCATGTAATCACACGCAAATGACGGAGGGCTCTGGTCTACTGCTGTTGATAATGTATTTGCATAAACATCGATAAATGAAGATGTTATGATATTAGTAAACTCAATTATTGCCGATTGCTGCATATCAGAAAAAGGTATTCCAGCCCCTGGTTCTGGTTCATCATCCATGCCCGCCATCATTATATCAGATATCTCTCGGGCACTATTTATGGTGAGAACACACAACACACTCCCATTCAAAAATCCTGAGAATGAGATGTACGAACCTGCAACAACATCATCTTCACTCAGACCGATCAATCTTGGTATTGTGTCCACTGCTACCATGTTGACTGAAGAGATCTTCATATTCACTTCAAGGCCGAAGAGTGCGGCCATCGATTCAGCTACACTGTGAGCTGCAGTATCGCCCATAGATTTAATCTGCCTGAGTTTCTCTACTTCATTCATTGATGATCACACCTTCGCTTGGAATGTTATCAAATATAATCTGCATTGAATCCAGATCAGGAAGCACAAGGACCTCAAAATCGATATCGTGATTGGTTACATTCATGAGGCTGTCGAACATAAATGCAAAATCTCCTTGTGCAACAGAACCACCCATTGAGGTCTCAAGGATGTTCGAGAGATAGTCACATGAGAACGCCGGAGGTTCCTGGTTGACCACTACCGAGAGGGAGTTCGCCCAGACGTCTATGAAAGAGGATGTGATAATATTTCCAAGCTCCATAATTGAGGACTGTTCCATCTCTGTGAGAACTGCAAGAGGATCTCTATTCTCTTCTTCCATTCCTGCAAGAAGGATCTGGGCAATATCACGTGCACATTTTATTGAAAGTACACATACCACACTCCCATTTAGATCTCCATTGAATGCAATATATGAACCCACTACAGTGCTCTCCTCTGTAATACCAACAAATTTTGATATATTTGCAACAGAAACCATGTTGACTGAGGATATACTCATGGCAACGTCCAGGCCGAACATCACACTCATAGACTCTGCGATCCTGTCGGCCGACCTAGTAGCCATTCGGTTTATCTCCTTGAGTTTTTCAATCTCATTTAGTGTCATGTATTGCACACCCCTATAACAGACTCTCAACCTCTTTTAGAACATTGGGGCCCTGGAAAGGCTTTGTTATGTAACCTTTTGCTCCTGCGTCAATTGCTGCTTTTACCTTTTCATCCTGGCCAACCGACGTACACATTATCACCTTCGCATCAGCGTGCGCGCTTATAATGTGTCTTACAGCCGTTATTCCGTCCATATGTGGCATAACAATATCCATAAGGACAATGTCAGGCTTCAACTCTTCGTACTTCTCCGTTGCCTCAAGTCCGTTTTCAGCTTCGCCAACGATCGTGTGTTTTCCGACTAAAAACTTTTTCAGTAGCTCTCTCATAAACTTCGAGTCATCTACGATCATTATATTCGCCATTTTAATCCCCCATATTATTATGGTCATGCAATATAATTATATCGCCATCTTCTTATTGACAATATTTTTACCTTTTGCTGTGAGTTGGATCTCCTTTCGAATCCTGATAGTCTCTGCCATTCCGTCTCGAATCATCTTATCGTAGATCTTCTCAAGTTCATCTACGGTAATATTGTCCATCATAGTCTCCATCTCAAGAGAAGAGACACCCGAATAGAGTGCAATCATTATCTCGTCTTCCTTTTCGGAGAGTTCAGGTCCGGTACCTGAGTTACCCATTGAAGTATCTATCGAGACTCTCGTCTCAACCCCCTTGTCGAGCATAAAATCGTTGAAGTACTCCTTGAGCGGATTCATATTTTTGATGAAGACACATGTATTAAATGTGTTCTCATCTGTGTTATGTGTTATATTCAGCACCTCTCGTGTTGCTTTACCTATGAGTCGCTCCTCGGTTTTTGTCTGCTCGACTCTTGAGAGTAGAATCTTGACATCCTCTTCTCCATCCATCTTGAAGACAAGCTGGTCGGTAATACCTTCCGAACTTGTACCTTTAGATATCGTAAGGACTCTCTTCTGCCATTTTGTGCCTGTCTGAAGAACTCCACCGATCTTTGACGGGTGTAATAGATAAGTGCTTGTGTTGTTCAGTTGTACCAAAAGAATATATGACTTAAGCTTCTTGACCTGGTCTTTCGTGCTCGTTATGACATTGATAAATGTCTTTCCATCTGATATGTAATCGATTGCCAGATACTTATCAATGGGCATGCTAATCTTTGTCGAAACATCTCTACCAACACCAGTAATTGCATTCAGTGGTATTCTCTCTTTTGCGGAATTGTGCATTATCCAGAGGTTTGTATGCGTAAGAACAACTTTTACTCTCTTCCAATCAGACCTGTTAACTGTTGTTGCCCCAATCCCGAGATTGATGGCCTCACCATCCATCCTAAATAGTACTTTCTCTTTGGGCATTTCCCCTCAATAACATATATGGCTTCCAATTTTTATTAAACTTTCCCCACAAGGCTTAATATATTTAGTAATCAATTGATGATCAAACTGCAGAGATCACATATAATGACGGTGGGGTATCTATTTGACAGAAGAGGACATTGCTTTTGATGCCATTAAACGGAGAATATTTGAAGTTAGAGGGCTTGATACACGTCAGTATAAAGACTCCTATATTAAAAGAAGATTAGCAGTGAGGATGAGGGCTAACTCGGTAGAGACATATATGGATTACTTGCAGGTACTCAAAAAGAACTTGGATGAGTTCAATCCTCTTATGGATTCCCTGACAATCAATGTCACTGAGTTTTTCAGAAATCCTGAGACATATAAAGCTGTTGAAGGTTTTCTTCGCGATATTACCGTGGAGAAGAAGAACCGGGGTAGGAATCTGATAAGAATATGGAGTGCGGGATGCTCAAGTGGTGAGGAACCTTACTCCATTGCGATACTTTTGAGTGAGATACTTGGAGATGAATTGAAGGATTATAACATCACCATATATGCAACCGATATCGATCCAATAATTCTTGGCAAGGCCAAAGCAGGCGTATACAAATTGGAAAATCTGAAAAATGTGAGTGAAGCAAGGATATACAGGTACTTCAAAAAAAAAGAAGAAGAATACATAATAAGAGATGAGATCAAGAGAATGATCCGTTTCTCAAAACTGGATCTGATTGCAGACAAGAAGAGTAAATCATTCGATATGATCCTCTGCAGAAATGTTGTAATATACTTCTCCAGAGAGTTACAGGAGAGGCTGTATATGGATTTTTATAACTCACTAAATCACAATGGATATTTTGTTATGGGAAAGACAGAAACACTCGTCGGTGAATCGATGAATCGGTTTAAATCGGTGAACAAGAGCGAACGAATATATCAAAAGTTGTAATTATCTGATCAGTCGCTTGCAAAGAACTTCTCACCCACCATAAACCGTATGAATTCTCCCTTCTTACCCTTTATCACTTTAATCCTGTCCGAACTGAGCACTGCTCGGTTGAAGAATAGAGACTCAAATTTACTCATCGTCTCCCTGTCGTGAACTTCTGAGTTCATCATCGCAAGTATGTCCAGTTTTTTCTCTGAACTAACCTCAACAACCTCGGATATGAGCGGGTAAATTGCGTCGATTCCCTTGAGAGTTATCAGATGGCTGATCGGCTCAAATATGATTCTTACTCCTTCAGGTAGTTTGTCAAAGAGTGATGTGAACTGATCGAGACATGAAATCGGGACCTTCACTATACCGTTCTCCGAGGTAATCTCGTCTCCAGTAGAGGATATCTCTACAAACTTGATCACACTGATGTCGAGAAGATCCGATAATTTTTCCCTGTAAATTGATGTTCTTGGTTCTGATGATATCAGTACAACACTTCGCAGTTCACCGAAGAACCTAAGAGTAAGTTCAATTACTGCATCCTCATATCTGTCGGATGGGGTATACTCAAGGATAGCAGATTGACCCATAAGGTTCGAGATCTCATCAACTGAGGGAGCATGATCGCGTTGATCTTTTATCGGCGATTTTTCAAGATTATCCCTATACTTATCGCAATCTGGACGTTGCTCACAATCCCAGCATGTTTTGAAACCTTTCTCACTCACACAAATATAGATGGGGCACCTCTCGGAATCACCGCTTTCGTTCTCTTTGAAGCATCCTGAACACGCTTTTTCAATATGCAAAGAGCACAGAGAACAGTTAGTTCCACAAGCAGACGGAACAGTTGGTGGCTTCTGAAAGGTCATTCCTTCGAGAAGAAAATCCCCTAGATTCTCCTTGGGAACAGTCCTGAAAGCTCTGAAGATGAGAAAACCTGCAACACCAAATGTTGTTGTGTAAAGTGAACTCCAAAAGGAGAGGAATACAAGTGCCACCTCGGTCAGATTAGGTTGAGGTTGAGATATCACTATCATGGGAAATATTGATGAGGTGATCAAAAATACAGATGTTAACGCAAGAAGTAACCAAGCAATTGTTCCTTTCTTCACTTCATTGTAGACGCCAATCCAGAAATAGATGGCAAGTGACCCTGAAAAAAACGATATAACTGTAAAGACTATAAACTGCCAAAGTATTATTGCCTCCAATCTAATCCCCCTCGTCCTTTCTTCTCTCGGATCAATGGACAACAGAAGAGATGGGCCCACAACCCGATATGACTGATTAACACCCTCATGACCCTAATTCCTGAGGGAATTTACATAAGAAGAGGCGTCTTGTTACTACTTAATATTTTCCCTGCACTTGATTAATTGAATGCTTCCCGGATAGCTCATTGACGGATCAATCTAACTAATTTTTATAATAAGAACCTGTAAAAAATCAGTTTAAATCCAAATAATTTAATATGTCTTGTGTAGACCTTTTACAACAGTTTGGGAGGTATTCTAATGGGGAAAATAAACGTGAAATTGATCTCCGGAAGGACTCTTGATCAAGGGGCTACCCTAGAGAACAAGATGTCAACGGATTTTGTCGAAGCAACTGCTATTTGTGAGATGAACCAGAAGAATTTGGATGCACTCGGTGCATCTGAAGGAGATAATGTCGAAGTTATTACTGATTTCGGGAGTACGGTTGTAAAATTGAAGCTAAATGATGGTAATCCGGATCACATAGTCTTCGTGCCGATGGGGCCATATGCCAATGCAGTAATTGGCCCTGAATGTGGTAGTGTCGGTATGCCGCTCTATAAAGGCCTTGACGCAGATGTATCGACGACTGATAAGGAGATCCTTGATGTAAAGAGTCTCTTCGGAGTGGTTTGATGAGTGCTGAAAATATAACAGTTACGGATGTCGTTTGTCCCTTCTGTGGATCGCTTTGCGATGACCTTGAAGTTGAAGTTGAGGGGGGCAAGATAGTAAAGGTGAAGAAGGCTTGTAAGCTGGGGAAGAGTAAGATAATTGGGCATCAGAGAATTGAATCGCCGATGATAAGAGATGGTGGTGAATTAAAGGAGGTATCCTATGACGAAGCCATTGAAAAAGCCTCCCAAATTCTTGCCGGTTCAAAGAGATCACTATCATATGGGTGGGCTTCGACATCATGTGAAGCTATTGAAAAGGGAGTTCACCTCTCTGAAGTGGCCGGCGGAGTCCTTGACAGTACTGCTTCTGTCTGCCATGGTCCAACGGTTCTCGCCGTTCAAGGTGTGGGCGCACCCGGTTGTACTCTCGGAGAAGTGAAGAACAGGGCAGATATTGTAGTGTTCTGGGGCTGCAATCCGGTCCATGCACATCCAAGACATCACGCGAGATACTCATACAATACAAAAGGTTTCTTCTCAGGCGGTAAGGAAGACAGGACACTTATTGTCTTCGATGTGAGGAGGACGAAGACTGCGGATAAGGCAGATGAGTTTGTTCAGGTTGAGCCCGGATCGGATTACAAGGTATTCTCCGCAATGAGAACGATCCTTTCGGGAAATGAAGATGTTTTACCGGAGAAAGTAGGCGGGGTATCAAAAGAGAAGCTCATCGAGATAGTCGAGAAGATGAAGAAGGCAAAATTCGGAGTCATCTTCGGTGGTCTTGGTATAACTCAATCGAGATGTAGATACAAGAACCTCGAGAATGTTACCTCTCTTGTTGACGAGATCAACGAACATGCAAAGTTCACATTGGTCGCTATGAGGGGGCATTACAATATCGCAGGTTTCGGGCAGGTCTGTTCGTGGGAGACAGGTTATCCTTTTGCTGTTGATTTCTCACATGGATATGCGTGGTACAATCCTGGAGAAGCAACTGCCGTCGATGTTCTGAATAGAAAGGAGTGCGACGCAGTCCTTGCAGTCGCAGCGGATCCCGTATCAAACTTCCCACGAACCTCAGTAGAGTACATGAGAGAGGTGCCTGTAATACAGGTTGATCCGTATCCCAACCCAACAACAGAGTTTGCAGATGTTGTGATTCCTGCGGCTGTTGCCGGTGTTGAGGCTGAAGGAACCGCTTACAGAATGGATGGGATCCCAATCAGGATGAGAAAGATCGTTGATACAAAGTTTTTGAGTGATGAAGAGATATTTGATAAGATCCTTGGTAGGGTTATTGAGCTGAAGGAGGGTGCATAATATGAGTCTCTTGATAAAAAACGGGATAGTCTACGATCCCATAAACAAAGTAAAGGGTGAGAAGATGGACATCTTTGTCTCTGATGGCAAGATAGCTTCCGATGCGAAAGATGCAAGAGAGATTGATGCGAACGGTAAACTTGTTCTACCAGGAGGTGTCGAGGGGCATACACATATTGCAGGATGCAAGGTCAACGCCGGCAGGATAATGAGGCCTGAAGATGGTAGAAGGGGTACCGAACCAAGAAGTAAGCTTGAGAGGACATACTCCGGGTGCAGTGTACCTAACGTTTACGCGACTGGTTACAGGTATGCCAAGATGGGTTACACATTCCTAATGGAAGCCGCTATGCCGCCGATGGCTGCAAGACACACTCACGAGGAGCTTATTGAGATCCCAATAGTGGATAAAGGTGCCATGCCTGTACTCGATAATCACTGGATGACAATGGAATGTGTAAAGAATGATGATATGGACAAATTGACTGCCTATATTGCATGGATGCTAAAAGCGACAAGGGGCTTTGGTATTAAGCTAGTAAATCCCGGTGGTGTGGAAGCTTGGGCATGGGGTAAGAACGTCAGTAGCCTTCATGACAGAGTCCCCCACTTTGATGTCTCTCCAGCTGAGATACTGAAAGGGCTTTCAGTGGCAAACGAGCGATTGAATCTTCCCCACTCGATACATATTCATTGTAACCGTATAGGAAGTCCGGGTAACTTCGAGACAACAATTGAGACTTACGGTCTTCTTAGTGATGTTAAAAATGACAATAGACAGATTATGCACGCAACACACGCCCAGTTCCACGGTTATGGTGGAGAGAACTGGGGAGACTTCTGTTCAAAGGCAGATGATATTGCAAAGTACGTCAACGCCCATGACAACTTAACGATAGATCTTGGAGTCGTTATGTTTTGTGATACCACTACAATGACTGGAGACGGACCTCATGAGTTCAATCTGTACAAGCTTACTAGAAGAAAATGGAGTAACCATGATGTGGAACTCGAGGTTGGTTCAGGTGTTGTTCCCTTCGTTTACGATGCCAAGGTTCCACCACACGCAGTTATGTGGGCTGTTGGAATTGAACTGCCCCTTCTCATAAAGGATCCTTGGAAGATGGTTATAACGACTGACCACCCCAACGGATGCCCGTTCACATTCTACCCCCAGATATTTGCCCAGCTTATGAGCAAGAAGAAGAGGGAGGCTATGCTTGCAGAGGTTCATCCGGTCGTTAATTCTCACGCAATACTTCCATCAATTGACAGAGAACTCGATTGGAATGATATCGCAATCATGACAAGAGGGGCACCCGCAAAGATCCTTGGTATTGATAAATATGGCAAAGGACATCTTGGAATTGGTGCCGATGCAGATATTGCAATATATGACATCTCCCCGAAAGAGGTCGACCCTTCTGTGGATTACAAGAGTATCGAGAGAGCATTCTCGTCCACTGCTTACACGATCAAAGGTGGAGAGATCGTCTGTAAGGACAATGAGATCGTCGCCGTACCGAAAGGAAAGACATTCTTTGTTGATCCCGAGTTAGAGGATGAGTCGATCATGGAAGCAATGCTACCGGATCTACAAGAGAAGTTCAAGGAGTTTTATTCGATCAACCTTGCCAATTATCCGGTTCAAGATGCATATGTTCCAAATCCATACATGATACGCACAAAGGGGGCTTAAATCATGGCAGAACAAAAGATTACAATAAAACCAAATGAGTCATTCAAGATCCCTGTAGACGGATATTTAATTGGGCCCGATAACATGGCAGGAAAGAGCGCAGATGATATCAAGGCGATGGAGACATGGCATGGTAATCAGGTCGTAAGTCTGGGATCTCTCTTTGAGATAACAGTAGACGGTTCTGCAGGTCCTGAAGATACCACGATTACACTGGAAGGCGATTTTTCACGGGTAAAGAGGATCGGTTCCGGTATGGAAAAGGGTAAACTTATCGTGAACGGTGATGTCGATATGCACTGCGGTGCTGTGATGTCTGGTGGTACTATCATTGTCAATGGTAGTGTAGACTCCTGGGCAGGAAGAGAGATGAAGGGTGGAGAACTTATAATTGAGGGAGATGCCGGTGACTATCTGGGTTCCGCATACAGAGGAGAGACTGTCGGGATGAAAGGTGGCAAGATCACGGTCAAAGGAAATGTTGGTGATTATGTCGGTGATCATATGAGTGGCGGTGAGATCGAGGTCGGAGGAGATGCAGGATTACTTGCGGGCCTCAATATGACCGGAGGTTCGATCACCATTGAGGGGAATGCAGATCTTCCGGGTGCGGAGATGACAAACGGTACGGTCATGGTGAAAGGAACTGTTGTGGATATGTTACCCTCTTTTAAGTTAGAGGGTTCTGAGTCTATCGGATCAACAGAGTTCAAAAAATACACCGGAGATCTTGCCGTAAGAGGGACAGGAAAAGGAACCTTGTACGTGAAATAATTTTTCTCAAAAGCTAAATTGGGACTATGGCCTATGGCGACTGCCGTAGGTCATCATCGCATAAGATGGAATTCATCTCACTTGTCTGTCTTCTTTCCAAAGACCGAAGGTAAATGAATTATGTATCTACCATCTTCCTTCAAGGCCACCACAATCTCATCTCTCTCGAGAAGGGCCCTGACATTAACCTCATATGATCCGGGACCGAGTATACGAACACTCTCTAGTCTATCAAGGATGGAAGACGATGGTTTTCCTGGCGATTCCTCCTCCTTAAGTAACTCTTCAATGTTCTTTGAATCCTTATCTTCAGTAATCTCTCGTGTATATAAAAATTTATTCCACCCACACTCGGGGCATCCGCTTAATATGTTCTTATCACCATCTTTGAATATCTTTCCACATTTGGTACATTTATGTGGCATTTTTACTTTCAACCCCTCTTAATAGCGTTGCTGACGCGTTTCTTGAAAGGGCCAGATGATACAATGGCGCTTATAAAGTCCTCATCTTTCTTTATAGTCACCAACTGGTTGGCCGGGCCTATTACAGTAAGACGGGACTGCATATTAGGTTTTCCCATAATTTTACCCAACCAATTGATAGTCTTCTGCTTGTAAGGGTAACTCTCAATCTCAATACCCGTAAATTCATCCTGTACAATCTCAGTCATAGTGATCTCAATCAGAGTTGTCTCTTCTTCGGGTGTCAGTCCCTTTTCAAGCACAATTATGTTGCCTCTCTGGACTCCGTCCAGAATCATACGTATCTTCTCCATCGACGTCATAGAGGACAATCTATCCTCTGATATCAAGTCTAATTGTACCCCTTGCATATCAATCACCAAAATGTTCTGCTATCGCATCGTATAGCTTGTCAATGTTTTCACCTTCAAGTGCAGATATCTGGACCATGGGGTGCTGTGGAAATGCACTCTGTATCCTTGCAGGTGAAGCGTCGGGTAAATCGATCTTGTTTGCCACTATCAATAGCGGTAGATCACGCGCTTCCATGTTACCTACTACAACAACATTCACCTGTGTAAAAGGATCCAGTGTAGAGTCCATGACAAGAAGTACCCCATCCAGATCGTTCAACCATTTTATTGCATCAATTACGCCTTCCGTAGCCTCTTTAGCCCGGCGTTTCGCATCTTCTTCCTCCATCCCGAATGACATAAAATCGTGAAAATCTATCTTTGTTGCAAGTCCTGGTGTATCTACGATGTCCAGCTTTACCGCGGTACCTTCAGCATCAATTGATACACCTTCTCTCCTCCTTGCTCTGCGAGTCTCATGTGGTATCTCAGAAACAGCACCCATCACATCACCCGACCAGTCTCGTATAATGCGGTTTGCGAGGGTAGTCTTACCGGCGTTAGGTGGACCATATATCCCTATACGCGCGGTCTTATTACCGAAAATCCCCCTTAACCAATATGAAAAACTTCTTAATCTATCGATAAAGCTCATCTATTGTCCTCACACTAAATTACTCTAACCTCTTTTTAATGTTTCTCCTTATACAGTACTTCGGTAAATAAGTTATTTATCTACCCCATCCCTGATTTTTAATTAATTCAAAACTAAAACAAAGAGGGGATGGACATTGAAGAACATAGTTTCCAAATTACTTAATAGTTACCACAAGCTTTTTTGCAAAGCATATCGACCTCGGAATCGGAGATAATGTAACATACCACGAAGAAAAAATCTGAACTGTGTTATCCTATGCTTCATCTGAAAAAGTATCTATTCAAGAAGTATCAAAGCAACTGAAAGAACTTGGATATGATCATCAAAGTGGTGATGACACCCTATACCAAATCCACAAAATGAATCACAAACATAAAGAGCTTGAAAAGGGGTTCGGAAGAACTATTTCAGGAACATTGCGTGAGGCGAGGAAACGCAGACTCCTTTGGGGGCCGCCTGCATGCTGTTCATCGTCTGGGATGAGGAAAAGAAGAGGTGGCTACCGTTTATCACCATGTTGTCAATCTGCATGTATAATCTTTGGGTTCTGCCAAAGATTATACATGCAGAATATCCGGGCGTGACTGCTGCCGAACCAACGATAACGGTTGACAGATTCATCTTTAAGATGAGATGGATCATATTTAAAGATAGTTGAAAACAGCTCAGATGAGCGGTAGCTATCATTAGATCCTGATTTTAAGCACGTCTGTGCCATAATTTCAGTAGGCATGGTCAATGAATGTATAGAGAGTATAGAGGGGATTAACATCTCCACATTTATGTCACAACACTAATCCATAATGTTCATTTTAGTTGCCGAAGTACTGGTATAAAACTAGGCTTATATACTTCGTCCATCATATACAACAATTGTTATGGATGCGACTGAGCGCTTGGAGCGGGTTGAAAGGATAATAGATGAGTTGAAGGAGATTAGTAGGTCTGGTACAGTCATAATAGTGGAAGGAAAACGTGATAGAACGTCTCTTGAGGACTTGGGAATAGAAGGTCATATCGTACTCGCTACTTACTTTCCCTTGCTCTCTTTTGCTGAGAGAATCTCTTGCGACTATGATGAAGCAGTAATAATGACTGATTGGGATCTTCAGGGCGAGAAGCTTGCCATTCGAATATCTTCATATCTTTATTCTTTGGGTACAAGGCCAAACAACTGGCTGAGACGTAGGCTTGGTTCACTTGTTAGAAAGGAGATAACGGCAGTGGAGGATCTTTTTGGATATGTAGAAAGATTAAAATTCAGAACCCTACCACAACATTATTAAACCCTGTTACCATATATACGATTTGAGAGAAAAAAAGAGGTTAGGTAATATTATGATCATTACATTCATCAACTTGAAAACCGTGGTTATAGAAGAATAAGGCGTTATCTACGACTTTTTTTTACCTAACAAAAGGAGGTATGTACTATGCAAAATAGTGATACGACAAAGTATGTTATTTATGCAAATATAAATGCAGAAG
>JAXHUQ010000049.1:0-12559 GCA_034189535.1 Halobacteriota archaeon
ATATTTTTGGCCTACTAGATATCTTGGAATAAGTTATCATTTCATCCCCTCGCTGGTGGTTATTAACACGAGATAGTATAACGTTTTGGACGTTGGGATGGTTAATTATGCAAGAGGTCTAGTAATTAGGGTAGTTCGGCCATCCCGTTGGTCATTCTATTTAGGGGATATGAAGCATTCAGTCCATAATCTATGAGTGTACCTTCAATATTTAGATCATCGATGTTCCAACCACTCGATTCCCAGTGATCAAACCAACCACCGTCAGAGGTTAGTCGGAAACGGATTTTAATAACATTACCGTCGGTGTAACCTGATATATCAATACTCTGAAGATTCCATGAATTATCCGTATATGTGTAAGCGCCATTACTCCAAACAGTATCGGAAACACCGGTATTCACATTGTAAACCTCAATGTATGAATGGTCATTGTTATCTCCTTCAGCATTCAACCACCTATGGAATTCAAAATTTACATCACGATAATTCGTGCAATCTATGGAGGGTGATTCCAACCAACAATTGGTATCTTCTTCATAATCACCATCGTCTGTGAGATCTGTTCCATAAACGCTTCCAGAACCAGAGGTGTGATCAGCATTTGGATCTGAGTTTCCATGGCTAGAACCTCCTTTACCCAGCGGCACATCTCTCTGCCACTCGTCTCTATTTCCACCATGCGTCCAGCCTTTGTCAGTCTCAAAATCATCGGAAAAGATGGTTCCAATCCCTCCAATACTCTCTTCTTCAATAACTCTGTAGGATCCATCATCAGAATAAGTGTCAGTATAATCACCACTGACGCCTGTACCTGTGATCAGGCTCTCGGACACGGCATAAAAATTTTCATCTGCTGCAATGACGGGGCTTACAGTACATGATATTAAGAAAAGAAATAATGTGGTTATCACTAATAAATTGGATTTTAAGGCATATTTTCTCATAAGGGGACTCCAAATAAAGCATCTAATTGAGCACGTACATAATACATATGTACACATTTTAAAATTGTATGGCCATAAAAAAGTATTAGATACTTCTTCTAAATGCTATTTGGGGAAAAATTATTACAGTACAACAAAAACCGTCGAAAAAAACCCTTATTATAATGTACCATAAATATACGTGGTTTATGGCGCTGGCTGGGCGGAGTGAAAAATTGGATAAAAAAGTGGTTGTCCCCTACGCGGGACTCGTTGTAAGTACAACCGTAAATCAGGGGCCAGTCCCCTCACTCAAGAGTTATCTGTCCGTAGGATATAATATCAACTGTAATTGAACCCACCCCACCATAAGGTTCCGTAGCAGTTATCACAGCAGGTCCTGCCGTAGATTCTGACAATAATACAATTGCAGCTTCTCCGTTGTTTGTTACACTGGTTGCCGTTGCCGTTCCTGTCGTTTCGAATACGCCGAGTGTTGTAGTGAATGTGATCAACGTGCCATCTCTGACAGGTACACCTCCGTATGTCACATTAGCAGTGATAAGCGCCGAATCAACTCCTGGAGCATTCTGTATCATGATCTCTGATTGATTAATGGATAGGACAACATCGCTTGGATTTGCTATTGCAGTAACAGTTGTAACATCTGACGTATAGTTCTTCAAGTTGAGCGAATCGGTAACCCACAGCTCAACTATATAAACTGCTATTGAATCAGGGTAAACATTCGACGGAGTCTCACCGACGTCCGTATTCCCGTCTCCGAAGTCCCAGAAGTATGTAAGCGGGTAATATCCATCAGGGTCAAAAGAACCTGTTCCATTAAATGGAACCGTTAGTCCTGTGTTGAGTATGCGTTGATACGGACCGCCTGCGTCCGGTACAGGTGGTAAATTGATCACGCCTCCACTACCCCCAATATTTGTCACTGTTTCCGGTCCAAAAGTACCTAGTACCGTACCGTCACCTCCAGTAACATTGGAACTACCTATTATCGTACCGGTTCCATTCACATAAAGGTTGTAAGTGATGTTCAAGACGTCACCAATGTTTATAGCTTCGTTTATTTGGAAGGTGATCACTTGGTTATTTCCCGAGGTTGTTACAGTTGGTTCGGAGCTGATGTTCACAGTCGACCCTCCCGAAGGCGTAAATTGTATCGTTGTGCTATTAGTTACATAGGTTGCATTATGTACAATCGACCCATTGATTGTAGTCCCCGGAATAAGGACATTGGCATAAACACTGGCAGCAATTTTTTGTATCTCTTCATTGATTGAAGTATAGATCTCATCTAAATCAGAACCTGTCGGTGCGTAGTAATAGCTCCCATTTATTCCACTCGGATTTGATGTGTAAGCTATCTGCCTGAGGTCATACTCAGTCGTGAAAGGATACCAGGAAGGATATGGTTCTTCTTGGTGGGAAGAGACACCAAGACCTATTGTATATATCGGTAATGGTGCATTTAAGAGGCCATAACGTTTTTCTCCGCCTTTGTCTAAGTCTTTATAATCAGGAATCTGTGGATAATACCTGGTTATCGTTTCATAGTCTGCAAACTCGCCCCACTTGTTACCAAGGGCTGTTCCCCACGTCGTTGTTGCACTTGAGTTACCAACCTCTGAACCCGGACAATAAGTGTCACTTGCACCTTCATTTGTGTCTGATGGGATGGCGTAAATTGTATCATCGCCATCGGTAAGGGCAACGACCACGGGTATGTGATCAGTTTCGTTGTTTGTTATTGCGTAGTTTACTGATTCTCCTATAGTGTCCCATATCGGTGTTGCATCGTCACAATCTGAAGTGATCCACTCTATCATATGAGTTGTGACTGTCCTACCATCGGCATTTGAGCCAGTTGGATTTCCCGTAGTCGGATTGATATCCGGATACATCATATTCATCTGGTAAAAGTCCTGGAACCTGTAGGGATTGGGGTTTCCACCGCCAACGAATGAATATATTGCACACCTGCTATCATCGGTCAAATTGTTTACGAAAGATATTGCTGCATCACGAAGATCTATCGCATCACTACCGGACATCGATCCCGAATTATCCAGTGCTAATACAACATCGACAGGTTTTGTGACAACCACACCTTCACCTGTTATAATGTGAGTAACATTGACATATGAAGGGGTCACAGTCAGCTCATTCGGGTCGATGGTCGTATTTATATTCAGGAATGGTTGATCGGTAAATCTGACGATCACCCAGCTTGAAATAGAAGAGTTGACTGTAGCATTTACTGTAACGCTCTCCGGTGTATAGGATGAAGTGAGCGTGACTGTTGCTTCACCGTATCTGTTGGTCTGAGCTGTACTGTTGTCGAGGGTGCCATTTGTAGTTGTGAAGCTTACCTGCCATCCCTCAAGTGGACGGTCCCAATCATCTGTAACTGTGGCAATAAGCGTAGTTTCATTGGTCACTCCTGGAAGGCCTTGAACTGCAATATATGACGGTTGTGCCTTTAGTGACAATGAATACGGAGCACCTCCTACAAAGCTTACAGTCGTAGTGTTATTCAGAGTAGATGTTACACTTGCATTGATTCTTACTATCTCAATCTTTGTCGATGGAGTGAGGCCGATTACGCTTTTACCACTTGAGTTTGTAAGGAAGGAATAATTGTATCCCTTTATCAAGTAAGTAACGTTTGCTCCCGGAACCGGGTTGTAGAATATATCAAAGACAGTAGAGGTAACTTTCGAGGTAGAATTGACATCCCCGTCCGCCGATAAGGACGGTGGGACTGCATCCAGCCAGATGAACTCTGGTAGACCTGCAACCCCGGTCACATTCACAGAACCTGTTATTGACGAAGTCTCCCCTGTTACAGTATTAATCCCTGCCTTTGTATCTGCTCTTAGAGTTGTAGTTGCAAAACCACTCGCATTTGTGATCGATTGACTAACATTCAAAGAGCCATTTCCGAGAGTTACGGTGAAATTGACTGTAGCACCGCTGATTCCATTACCAAATGCATCGGTTACATTTGCTGTAATAAGTGAAGTTTCATTTACTGTCACACTCGTCGGATCAGCCTCAAGCGAGATATTTGCAGGTCCGTTTGTATCAAATTGTACGGTAGTTGTATTTGAAACCTCGATTAACCCTCTGTATGTCTTTGATTCAACTGTGGCATTACCCGTGGTATTTGAAGATATAAGAGTCGCATATGCATAACCGGTTGCATTTGTAATCCTCGTCGCGCTTGATGTCGAACTCTCGTTGAAGTATCCTAAGTCCGTTGAGAAAGTTACACTTGCATTTGCAATGGGTAAGAGGCTGTCATTCAAAACATATGCAGTGATTAGGGAATAAGACCCACCTACGGCAATATTGACAGGATTTGCTATTAAGTCAATTCTATACGGAAGTAAAGTGAGATTCATCTGAGAGACTGCACTCGGGCTGTTTGAGATGTTTGCCTGATTTGGTACTTCATCAAATGCTTCTATTGCAAAGTAATATGTAACGTTTGGAGTGAGTCCTGTCAGGATATAACTCTCATTACTTCCTGCTATAAGTGGGGCCCATGAATTTGAATAGTTTGTCGCCATATCAAACTCGGTTTGGTTTGTCAATGGCGATGTCGAGTACCGGACTATGTAGCCTGAAGCAGTGCCTGCGGTACCGTCATCTCCTGGGGCGGTCCATGTAAGGTTAATCTCACCGGAATTAATTCCTGTCGAGGCCGCAAGATCTGTTATGACCGCTGGAAAAATTCCGTCTGTTCCGTTATATGTCTGTGAAGAGTCTGTTGCATTATTACCTCCAATATCGTAAGCTATAACGTTAACTGGTATATTTATCCCTGAAGCAGCGGTAATAATCCCTTCCCACGTGTCTCCGGACTGGAAAGCTAAATTTACACCATTTGCAGTAATATTTGAAATTTGGACATCATCTGTTGCATTGACAGTTACAAGAATCGGATCGCCAATATTAACATCAGTTGCATTAAGTGTCACTGAGTTTATCACTGGGTCGGTTGTGTCACTTATCACCGTTGTCATTATTCCTATGGTGGCATTTGCTGTTGGATCTCCAACCGAAGTTGCCGTTACACTCACATTGTATGTTCCTGTCAAACTGTCTGATACTGTAAGTGTAATACTTGTGTTATTTCCCGAACCAAGTGTTACAAGATTTGAGCTTAATGAAGCGACATCTGCATTATCTGTGTTTGTTACGGCAAGGCTGAAGTCGTCCTGGGTGTTGCCTGTATTTGTTACAGATATTGTATAGTTGATATCTATTCCCTGACTTGTTGTTTGATCTGACGGATCGGTGAGTGAAACTGAATAATTGAATAACTTTGTGCCCTTGATCTCGATCTGATCGATAGATAGTGTGTCTTTTGTGCCATCACCAGATTGAGTGTCTTCAAACACAATATTAACACTCCCGTCACCAGCCACAGCTGTTATGTCTTTTGTCAAGACGACATTGTTCAGTAGAATCTCTTCTACTTTTATGTCGTCTATATAACCCTTATCGTTACCTTCGTAAACCGATCCATCTTTTGTGTATCTCCATTCTACGGTATGAGTTCCCGCAGGAATGGAATAAGTTCTCGTCTCCCAATCAACATCACCGGATATTGTATACACATCGTATCCGTCGACTCTGAATCTTAGAAAATCGTAATTCTCTTCCGAACTCACCTTCCAGTAGAAGGAAATATTCACGGGTCCTGTTATGTCTCTTCTTATCCAAGTTTCCCGATTGTTCCATATGTTTCCACTTGCTGCCGAACGACTACCATTGTGCGATTCGCTCGTTGTTACAAACCAGTTGGCTTCACCTCCGGTAGTCCATCCGTTTATATCTCCATCCTCAAAATCGTCTTCAAGTAATGTGTTGATGGAGGTGTTATAGTATAAATCCCCTATATATACTCCGTCGGCAGTAACCGAAAAGTTCTCGGCAGAACTGTATCCTGAGACGTTCAATGTGTAGCTATCCTTTCCTGTGGTTATGCCATTTATCGGGTATGAAGCATCCAGATCATAATCAGTCGGAACACCTTCAACCTTCAGATCGTCGATGTTCCACCCACTATATGCCCATGACCAGTCTGATTCAAGGTTAAAACGAATTCTGATAACATTACCGTCTGCATAATCTGAAATATCGAGTGTATGTAGATTCCATGATGTCTCCACATAGTAATCTGCCCCATTACTCCATACATCGTTGTACCAATCCCCATTCCAAATATCAATTGATGCACGATCGTAATTGCCACCTTCGACATTGAGCCATCTGTAGAACTCAAGGGTAACATCTTCATAGTTTGTGCAATCTATCAACGGCGACTCCAGCCAGTTGTTGCAACTATTCCTGTAATCGCCATTATTGACGGTCAGATCGGTTCCGTATACATATCCGCTTCCTGAAGTTGAAGTATGATCAAAAGTAGGATCAGGCTCGCCATAAGAACCTCCTTTACCTAGCGGCACCTCTCTCTCCCACTCGTCTCTACTTCCACCATGTGTCCAGCCTTTGTCAGTCTCGAAATCATCTGAGAAGATCGTAATGATGGCTCCAGAACATTCTTCGTCGAGTACTCTGTAAGACCCATCGCTTAAGTTTGTATCTGTATAATTACCACTGACGCCTGTACCTACAACTAGGTTCTCACCTGCAGCATAAAAATATTCATCAGCCGCAGTTACAGGCATAACTAATATTAAACATAAAAGAAGGGTAAAAAACCCGGGGTTATACTTGTACATATAGGTATATTATATAGAATGTACAAGGATATAAATCGGGTGAACATGGTGGATAAAATAATGGCCATTAAGTCAGATGTCAAATAGTAAATATCCTTATAAAAAAGACCTATCTCACCAAAAACTGACTCAGAATCTTGAAATCGCTCGTTAAAGTATCCATCTTACTATAATTGTAGACTGCGACTGCAGGATGATACAGTGCAACTATATCAAAATTTGTTTGAAAATCGCTTACATGAAAGACTTTTCCATGGATGTTCCCAATACTTTCTGGTGCAATTCCGAACTTATTTAATAAGTAGTTCGAAGCAAAATTACCAAGAGTTGCTATGGCCACGGGATTCAGAATTTCAATCTGGTCGTCCAAGTATTCCGTACAGATCTCAATCTCTTCTCTTCTTGGGTTTCGGTTCTTCGGCGGCCGACACTTTAGTATATTTGCAATATAGACATCATCTCTTGTTATCGATATTGAACCAAGAAGTTCGTCAAGTATCTTTCCCGCAGCACCCACGAAGGGCTCTCCTCTCAGATCTTCATTTCTTCCTGGTGCCTCTCCTATGAACATTATTTTGGCATCTGTGCTGCCTGCACCAAAGACCGGATTAGTCCTTGTTTTGGAGAGTGGACATCGCTTGCAGTTCCTAATCTTATCACTGATTTCTTCGAGTTCCATACAAATAAAGTCCCGGTTGCTATCTTCACACCCAATCCGAGAAGGAGAGTTGATATAATCAATCTTTTCATTGAGGAGAAAGTTAATGAAGATGTACACCAAACCTTTAATTGTGGGAGAATGACGCAAGATCCTGATTCGGTTGATGAAGAGATTTTAAGGTTGCAAGACCGCTTGGAACGGGAGATACTTAAGGTGAGGAAGCTTGAAGCAGATTCAAGAACGCTCAAGCGCGAAAAGAGCGAATTACTCAATTTTATTAACGAAACTAAGAAGCCATCCACTCATGCATATGTTGTAGTCGAGCCGAGGGAGGAAGATGTTCTGCTCTACGGATTGCAGGGTCTGCAGACTGCCGCATATGGCAGGGTGGACAAAGAGCAGGTGACTCCGGGTAGGTACGTGCTCGTTGGAAATATACATATTGATCTACCATCATACCCATCCTATAGGACAAAGTATTCTCAGACACCAAACTTAGTCCCTGGAGTGGTAGAGGTATTAGACAGAGAGGCGCCTTTACTGAGGGGGAAAGTGATTACAATAGACTATGGCAAGGACTACGACATTGTAATAATGAGTACGGACCCCCATTACCAGAGATCATTAAAACTTGCTAAGGGGAAAGCGGAAGAACTGGGTTTGAAGCCCAATATGAGTATCGACTGCCTTCCGGAGACGCTTGACATAATAAGAGTCAGTAAATCCGTCGATGTTGCAAAATACGAGGTTATAGAGCGCCCCAAGATAAGTTTCGACGACATTGGCGGGTTGAAAGATGCGAAGATGGAGGTTGTCACAAGCGTGCTTGCCCCCATGATCAATAAAAGAGATTACGCTAAATTCGGAAAGCGTTCGACGAAAGTCCTCTTATACGGGCCACCTGGATGCGGAAAGACGATGCTTGCCCAGGCTCTTGCCAATACACTCAAGGATTGTGGTTTCTACAGAGTTAATGCAGCTGAGATTCATGAGATGTGGGTGGGAAAGTCTGAAGAGAATCTGAGAAATATATTCAAAACTGCGATAAAAGAACTTGAAGATAAGAGATTTAAGTACATGGTCCTATTCTTCGATGAGATCGATGCTCTTGCACCCCATAGAGGACTTCACCCGGGTTCATCCGGTGTTGAAGAGAAGGTGGTTGGCGAACTACTTACATGGCTTGAAGGATTCAGGCCATTGCCATCTAACATCTTGGTTGTCGGAGCTACAAATATGCCAGGTCTTGTCGATTCTGCGGTGAGACAGAGATTTGATAGACTCATAGAGGTATCGCAGCCGAGAGACAAGGCGACAGTTATTGAGATCATTAGTAGGTACATCAAATCTGAGAAAGTACCAATCGACAAGAATCTACTCGATTCCTTTGGGGATGAAGCCTGTAAGGTATTATCCGAGGAGTTTTCTGAATTCCTATTTAGAGATGAGTATATTGAACTGAAAGGAACAAGGATTAACCGTAAGGATATAATTACAGGACGTTTGATATCTCAAACAGTTGAGAACGCAAAAGAACTTGCTTTATATGATAGAACGATCCTCAGAGAGAATATTCCTAAGAGATACAAGGAAATATTTGAGTCAATCGGTTCAAGAGAGCAGGTAGTAGGGCTAAGCTTAAAATACAAGAGTCCGGAGGATATCGGTATAAATATGGAATATCTGAAGGCAGCGTTTGAGATGAATGAGTTCGAGAGGGCTGAAGAGATTGTTTCTTCCCAGCAGATCTACCTCTCAGATAAGAGAAAAGAACCTCAATGGGCCGGCCTTTCATATTACTCTTGAGTTGTATAAAGTTTTATATACTTTAAGTAAAGATGGCTTTACAAAAAGTATAAAATGTTATACTTTTATAAAGCTCAAATGGTGATTTTGATGGAGATTGATAGCTCCGATATCCTTGATATTTCAGTATTGGTCTTTTTTCCAATATTTTTGATAATAGATCATGTTTATGGCCAGGACAACATTCCTGCAGCTCTTTTTTGGGGACTTATCGTATGCTTTTTTGTATTGGTTGGTACCTGTGCATATCTTGGAAGAAGATCGAGAGCGTATACCGATGAACGAATAAAAAGAGTAGAGGTCCAGGCGGGATATAATGCATTCTGGGTCTTGGTAATCCTTTTCTTCGTGGGCGTCTTGAAAGATAATTCCGATGTGGGTTTATTTCTGGGCTTACTAACCTATTACACATCTCGGTTCTACTACAATAAGATAGGATTGAAATGAAGAATAAAATCAAAGTTTATAGGGCAATGTTTGACCTAATTTCGAAAGGATTATTTTAGACCTAGTTCTCTTTTAAGTTCATCTTCTTTGAATCCGAGTATCAGCTTATCATTTATCCTCGTCTGTGGAAGAATTAGCTTTTCTGAGGCCTCCCTTACCATCTTCGCAGCTGCACGATCTTTCAATATGTCGATCTCCTCGAACTCGATGTTGTTCTCTCTTAGAAATTTCTTTTGTGCCTGGCAGTAGGGGCATATCTTTGTCATATACACGGTTATATCCATCAATATCACCTCAAAAAATCCAATTATTAATCTAGCTTTTTGTTGTAGAAACTTCAATAAAAATATTTTGGTAGTTTCTTAGTTTTGAAAGTCCAAAAAATGTAGCAATTATCACTCGTTTTTTATCTTCAAATCATTATTTGAAAATCCCCTTGTGTCGATATGTCAAGAACATCCTTGGAATGTGAAAAATGTTGCAAAAACAATTGTGAATATAATCATGCGTATACATTATACCGAAATGGCATTATCAAATCAAAAAGATTTTACCCAAGTTATTACATAATTATACAGATTAAATAATGAAGAACAAAAGACTCGTGATTCTGTTTTCAGTATTCCTTTTAGCAATACTGATGCGGATAATAAATTTTGATAACATATTCGTCGATGGGAATGTCATCTTTCGTGATTTTGACAGTTACTACCATATGAGACGGATCGTATCAACCACCTTTGACTTTCCACATGTCATCAGCTTTGATTCGTATATTGATTATCCAAACGGGAAAGTGATCCATTGGCCCCCACTATATGACCTGATCATCGCTTTTATCGCTCTATTAGTCGGTCTTGGATCTCCAAGCATCCATACAATAGAATCTATAGGGGCTCTCTTTCCGGTTTTCTTGGGTGCATTCACGGTATTTCCAGTATATTTCATATCTAAGGAGATATTTGATGATAAAGTGGGTATTCTTGCTGCCCTGATATTTGCATTAACACCTGCTCATATATATGTCTCTTATCTGGGAAAGCCGGATCATCATGTCGCAGAAGCCTTCTTTTCATTAATGGCGTTCCTTTTTTTCCTCGTTGCACTGAAGAACTACGAAAATAAAATGATCTGGAAGTCTCATCTTTCATCGATAATTTCGGGTTTGATGATGGGAAGTATAATACTGATTTGGCCTGGATCACCAATGTTTGTTGGAATCTTTGTAATTTTTGCGACTTCGCAGTTTGTGATAAACCAGAGGCGTGAAAGACCGTCCAACTCACTTATGATTGCCGGAGTTGCTGTCTTTTTCGTAACTCTTATTATGATTGCGCTGGGTGGTTCGGATCGATTCGAGATGATAATGATTTCTCTAACAGCATTCTTATTCTTCGTTTTGGGGTCACTTTCAAATTTTATGAGAGATCGTCACATTAACTGGTTTTGTTATCTCCTGTCTTTGACAGTAATGGCTCTAACACTACTATTCACAATGCCTCTTTTAATGCCCCAGTTCTATCGAGGATTCACATCAGGCTTTGGATTTCTCGGAAGAAGTGGGGATGCATTATCAACAGTCGCCGAGTCAATGCCACTATTTTTCATCAAAGGTGAATTCTCATTAATTAACGTAACCTACAACTTCGGTTTCAGCTTCTACATAGCCGTCATTGCACTGATCATCCTATTTGCACTAATACTCAAAGAGGAAGAAGCTTTTGAGATCAACCAAACCTTCTTTCTTGTATGGACAATTGTATTGTTAGTTACTACCTTGCAACAATCCAGATTCTCCCACATTCTATCGATTAATATTGCCATTCTATGCTCATATCTCTTTTTCAAATCAAAAGAGAAGATGAAACCGTCGAAGAAGAGGAGTTTTATCTTGTTTATGATGATCTTCCTTGTCATTGTACCAAGTCTAGCTATTGGAACAGTAATGTCGCTCTATGATAGATCTCCTTCTGATGAGTGGTATGATTCTCTGGTCTGGATGAGGGAGAATACTCCGGTGACCAGTTATTATGATGATCCACTTGAAAAACCCGAATACGGGGTTATGAGCTGGTGGGATTATGGTAACTGGATTGTGTATATTGCAGAAAGGCCCCCAATTGCGAATAATTTTTTGACAGGAATAGACGATTCTGCTCACTTCTTTACAACAGAAGATGAAGAAGTTGCTAGCGAGATACTAGATGATAGGGAAGCACGCTATGTAATCTCTGATTTTGAGATGGGGCTTTATAATCGTCCGGTTTTAGGTGGACTATTTATCAGTTCAGGTAAGTTTGACTCGATAGCAAAACTTGCAGGCGAGGATGCAACCAGATACTACAACCTCAACAGAACCCCAAACTCGGATTTCTATAATACCATGTATGCGAGATTACATCTATTCGACGGATCCAACGGGAAGACACCGCTCAATGATACGGTTATTGCTCTTGGAAATTACAGGCTGATATATGAATCGAGGACAGGTTATGAAAGTCCGCAAGGTGAGATCAAGGAGGTGAAGATCTTCGAGTATCTTCAAGGTGCAAAGATAATTGGGGTTACGGTTCCGAATACTGATATAACCATATCAACGGAGGTCACGACAGATCAAAACAGAACCTTCAACTACTCAAAATCAGTTACATCAGACGAAGACGGCTCTTTTGAATTCATAGTTCCCTATTCTACTGACGGCAACCCATTCAATACAAGACTCTCTTCACCCTACGAGATCGTCACCAATGATCTTTCAGCGATTGTTAATGTGACTGAAGAAGAGGTAAAAAACGGTGCAACTGTCACAGTTGAACTTTTATAACCCTACAACGACATCTACAAAATATTTAAACTACATTAATACACATAGCTTACCATCCCATAAAAAATTTAGAGGGTTTAAACTATGTTGCCAGAATGTCGTACCAAGGGCGATTTGTTTT
>JAXHUQ010000005.1:0-2757 GCA_034189535.1 Halobacteriota archaeon
ATGCCATCATACCGACCAATGGCGCGCCCATCACAGTACAACCCAACAGATAGGTCTCTTTTATCCCGAACTTTCTTCCGGTAAGGTCTCCCTGCTGCTGCGTAGTCTTGAAGATCACATCTTCAAACTCCTCAGTCGTTGCAAGAACTCCGGACGGTGCAGGTGAAGCCATGGACTTATGAGCCGATCCCACAACAAAATCTGCCCCGATCTTCTTCCCGTCAACAGGCATCACACCAACTGTGTAAGCTCCGTTGTATAGGAATGGGATCTCGTACTCCTTGCAGACCTTTGCTATTCCTGTCACATCATGCTCGTTACCTAAGAGGTAATCGAAGTGGGATATTGCAACAAGTTTGGGAAGAAAACCTTCCTTATCCTTAACCTCCTCTATCTTCAGAGCAACTTTATCCGCTGTGACTACATTTCTATCATCTGTTGCGACCTCCTTCCACTTGGCGCGGATAGACTCTACTGCAAGACAGATACTATAATGGCCAAGGCTCGAGACGAGTGCAATATCTCCTTTTTCGAGCAGGGCATTTGTCACTATCTGAAAACCATTCCTGGCACCTCTTACCACTCTTGCCACATCCATTCCCACAAAATCAGCCAGTTCTTTATAAAATTCACTTATCGGGGGCTTTTTTATGTGATCGAGTCTGAATGGTGCAAGGCACTGGTCGCAGACAGAATACCCATCCCCATAAGATATTATCGCCTTTCTTGCTTCAGGTGTTAACCTTCCTGCTGCTTGGATCGGGCCAATATTGATAAAGCCCTCTTCTCTTGTTCTAAGCTCCAGATTATCATCAATATACTTTAACGCATCCCCCTTACCACTCTTGAGATCATCTATAATTCCTTCGATCTTCTTAATACCCTCCCCAAACTCGGCCTCCTCACCTTCACTCAGTCCCGAAGGTAAGGATTGCCTCAAGATCTCTCTGAGATCCTCTATCGCAAATGATGCTTCAAAAAGCTTCGCTACGCGCTTGTCCATACTTCATCTCCTATCCTGGATACCTGATAGGTCTGGCTAACTTAAAAGCTTGTTGATCAATCGATAAAATGAACCTTAACAGTGCCAGAAAGCTTGAACCGATCCTCAATATCAACTTTGGCAGTAACATTTGCTGTCCCGCCCACTTCGGAGGATATAAGAACTGATGTGGTAAACGAACTCCCTGCATGAATCCTAACCGGACTTTCGATGGCCCCAAGATCCGTTTCAAGAATAACCTCAACTGTCTCCGGAACAATTATTGGAATAATCTTTTTTGAGTTATCTTCTCCTTCAATACGTATTGTGATAATAGATCTCGATATTCCGTCTGCCTCAATCTTTGGATGATCTGCAGCCATATTAATCCTGATATTAGGGATATCAACAAGGTTAACATGAACATTAGAGGTCTGATTGGCAGTAACCATCACATCATCATCTTCAACAAAATAACCGAACTTCACGAGTTTGATAACATGGTTTCCAATATGTATCTTTTTTAATGTGACGGGAGATTCACCCTCTATAGGTACCTTATCGAGAAACACTTTTGCACCTATAGGGTTGGAGGTTATTTGAATTGAGCCATATCTGATTCGATTGGATGCATAATTTGATGCATACATAGTTGTAGGAATTGCAGCAAATATTAGCGCTATCGATACCCACAGCCATGTGATTGTGGTAACCGCAGGGTCTATGTAGAGTTCCAGACTCACCTCTTCAGACCAATCGCCTTTGTCATCTCTTACCTTAAAGATATACAAACCAGGGAGTGGGTCTTCCATCGCGTAATAATCCATCTTCCCACTGACAGTTCGAATTTCACCATCGGGAAAGATTGAAACACAGACCATAACCTCGCCGTCCGTATCTTCTCCAACACATTCAAATGAAACCACATCACCTTCAGTTGCAGGATTCGGGTGAATTTTAATATGGGTTATCGGAGGGGAATTTTCAGAATTGACAGCAGGGGATATGCCGGGTAAGACGATCGTTTCAACCATGTCAATACTGTGTAAACCGCGATCATCTGTTACCTTAAGCGTGGTGATGTATACACCTTGCTCAGCGTAGGAATGACTTACCTTTGGGCCACTACTGGCGCTTCCATCACCGAAATCCCAGTAATAAGTTACAATTTCTCCGTCGGGATCATAAGACTCAACTGCACTGAAGATCACCATTTCGCTTGCGTTTAAAATAGATGGATGCCTTGATATGGCGGCGACCGGAATTGTTTCATCATTTGCAGAACTGATTGCCGGCCCGATAGCCAAAATAATTAAGATCAGTACTACACTCAACCAGACCCTAATCGTACCACCCCTCTTTCTACCAGATCTCATAGAAATTAAATTTTTGTGAATAGTCGATCCAACTGTCGTTAGTTTCTTAACCTTTATTGATTATAAATATTTCCCCTTCAAGATAACCCATTACACATGCAAACTTGATTCTATAAGATTCACCGGAGGAGTCATAAAATCAGTCTTTAAGCAAGAATGTCTTCAATTTACTGAGGTTAAATATACTCCCATTTATACTCTCGTGCAATCTTTATCAAAGCGACTCCAGATCCTTCAAAAACTCTTCCACCACCTTCACATCCTCATCTCGCCCCTGCTTCGCAAACAATGACTTTGCGATCTCGTATTCCTCCTTTGCTTCTTCGTATCGTTTTAAATTATGAAGTAAAACTCCGAGATTCCCGTGAGCCTCCGCACTATCCGGATCTATCCTTATCG
>JAXHUQ010000005.1:2857-32356 GCA_034189535.1 Halobacteriota archaeon
CTTTTCCGTACTCTTTCTCTGCCTCTTCGTATCTTTTTAAATCTTTAAACAAAACCCCAAGATTATTATGAGCTGCTGCATAATCCGGATCTATCCTTATCGCTTTTCCGTACTCTTTCTCTGCCTCTTCGTATCTTTTTAAATCTTTAAACAAAACCCCAAGATTATTATGAGCTGCTGCATAATCCGGATCTATCCTTATCGCTTTTCCGTACTCTTTCTCCGCATTTTCAAAATCTCCAGCATAATAATAAGCATTAGCACGGAAGAAATGGCCTACTGATGTAAGATCCTTGATTTCAAAAAAGACATTCAATATCTTGGTACTATCAAAAGCCCCAACCTCTTTTTTATCTGCTGGAAAACTGATAAGCGGAATATTTGATTCTGTAAGAAGTCGAGATACCTCTTTAACTTCATCTGTTTCTTCTGAACTGATCTGTTCTGCAATTAACACCTCAATATTCTCTAAAGCACTTTTAAAAGATTCACTATTCTCCAGTTCTTCTATGATGCTCATTTCTTCCGACTCACCAGAGTACTTTACAAAATTAGTGCCTTTTTTATCTGAAAGGTCCCTGTCGAGATCAATATGCGTGTCTTTATTTAAGAAAGGAATTACAGGGATATCAAGTGCATCCATAATCCCCCACTCGTAACTGATGTTGTGTCTCAACTCATTATAAACAACAATTCCAAAACCACAGGACTTAATCACCTGCAGGACTCCCTTATCAATCTTTTCGCCTGCCTGAGCCATTCTTCCTGTTTTAACCTCAAATCCTCTTCCCAAAAAATATTTGGTAATTATCCTTTCAATCTTGTTGGGGGAATCTCCTGAAGTGTAAGATAAATTCAAGAAGCATGATTTTGGATTTTTGAGTTTTCTAGCTTCTGGAGGCATATTATTCTATTTGGACTTTTAGTATTTATAGATTCATAATGATTTTATTATCAACACATTATTTTTTCCCCTCAACCACATGCACGGCGGTGGCCTCTGGAAATAGAAAGGTTTTCAATCCTGAAGTGTGGTGATAAAATCCCAAAGTTTGTCACCCACGTAATGTATACACTTTATTGCCTTACCCTCTTCACCGATCATCTCTTTTCCTGGTACCAGTGCTTTTCCGATTGCTATCGCTTTATCATGTGACTCATCAGTTATAACAACAAGATCCCCCGTCTCGATCTCATTGCCCACGCTTGTTATTCCAGGAGACATGACGTCGGCACCGTTTGTTATAAACTTGATTGCACCCATATCGATGACGACCTTTTTATTCTCAGGTTTGATCTTCGATGCACCCTTGATTGTAGGAAATATCACTTTATCGAGGACAAATAGAAGTGGTTCACCGTCTATCAGTATCAGATCATACTCCGTATCCGTCTCAACCATCTCGATCTTCTTCCCCTCAAAGATATTTACGCAATCTCCAAAGGAAGCTCTAAGCCTTTCGATCATCTTTTTAGCGTCGCTCTTCCTCAGAAAGTGTCTTGATTTTGCCCTCATATTCTCATTCCCGTTTCGACAAATTTAATAATGTAAACATTAGGATATAAACAGTTAACTTATATATCATCAATGATATGTATCATCGGAGGATAACAGATGAGCCAAAGACCATTGGACGTTTTGAATGAATCGTTGAAGTCAGCCGTAATTGTCAGGTTTAAGGGAGGACGCGAGTTCAGAGGGGAGCTTCAAAGCTACGATATACATATGAATGTAGTTCTGGACAACGCCGAAGAGTTGAAAGACGGTGAAGTCCTAAGAAAGCTTGGGACAGTAGTGGTCAGAGGCGACAATATAGTCTACATATCACCATAGAATTTTTACAAAACAGTTTATTAATCCATACGCTGGAGCAACCGTTTTTTAAAAAAATTGATGGGTGGAGGGTTCCCCTAACCCTTCAATTAACCTGTTTTTATACGCTCTCAAGGTACTCGTGGTACTCTATAAATCTGGATAAGGCTTTCAACGCGCGTTCGAATGAAGGATAAACAGGAATACCTGCATTCTGAAGCTTCGCAACTGCACTTGGCTCGGCATCCATCATCGGTGAGACGACGACCATCGGTTTGTCGATATCCTTATTAGTCTTGATGAGATCGTTGATGGATAGTTTTATAAATTGCTCAAGCAAGCGAGAGACTGTGGCTTCATCAGGTACCTCTCCTGCCGTAAATTGTGAGATAATTGACGAACCCATCATAGCTTTCAGTATCGCAGGGCCAACAAACAAGAGGACAACGACGGCATCAACATTATCATCAGAAGAAACGATCTTGGTCACCTTTCGTAAAATTCCGGGGCTGGAACCCATACTTGAGTAATCTACCGGGTTACGATGAATCGTTCCGGGTATGGTGAGAGTATTTCCCAGCTCCCACTTCGTCCTTTCGCTGAACTGCTTGAGAAAAAGCCCCTCGTCGGAACATGCGTCCGCAGAAGTTACAGTCTCACCACCACCTCCTGTAATAATTGCTACATTCCTTCCGGTTATCGGTGGGAGATTGTTGAAAGCAATTATTGCATCGATCATCTCATCCAGGCTTTTCACCTGAACAACACCTGCCTGTTTGAAGACGGATTCCCAGAGTAGATTGGACCCGGCAAGCGAACCTGTGTGTGATGCAGCAGCAAGGCTACCCTCTTCGGTTCTACCACCCTTCCAGATGATAACCGGTTTCTTCTTCGTGACCTCCTTTAAAACATCCAAAAACCTTTTCCCATCCTCGACACCTTCGGCATACATAGCAATAGTCTTTGTATCAGGATCATCTCCGAGGTACTCAAGAAAATCGGTTGCGTTGAGATCACAACTATTACCCACACTAATTATCTTATTGTACTTGACACCAAATTGGCTCGTCATGATCAGTATGAATGTTGCATACCTCCCACTTTGAGATATGAGTGATACCGAACCTGAATGAGGTGATGAACCCGGTAGGTATGAAAGTCCCGACTCAGGGCAATAGATGCCCATGCAGTTCGGCCCTATGATTCTGGTTTTTCCGTCAGCAATTCTCAAAAGCTCGTCCTCGAGCTCCTTACCACTCGCATCATCAAGTTCGCTGAATCCCGAAGTGAATATGTGGGCAACCTTTACGCCCTTCTCAACACAGTCGCCTATAACACTCGGAACTATCTTTGCAGGAACTGCAACTATCGCATAATCTACATTACCCGGAATATCTTTTACACTCGGATATGCCTTTAGTCCTGATATCTCCTCTTCTTTCGGATTTACAGGAATAATATCCGGAAAATTCATCTCCATCAGGGAATTTAAAAATATTCCTCCGCCACCAAGCAGTGATTTAGATGCACCGATTATTGCCACCCTCTCCGGCTTGAAAAATGCGTCCATCTCTTCAAAAATTACCATATTGTCACCTTACTTCTGAATCCAATAATACGTTACTCCAAAATATAAATTATTATACGTGTTGACCCGAGCAAGATTGCTATACGGGTGTTAATTAAGAGGGAGATAAGCTGCTAAACAGATACTTAAATATATAGAAATGGTATAACTGGTATAATTGAATTGAGATACGTCAGGGGTGATTGCAATTGGAGTTCAAAGTACTTGTCAGTGATTCAATATCAGAGGAAGGGGTTAAGAAGTTAGAGACCGGCGCGGATGTCGATGTCCTGGTTGGCCTCAGTAAGGATGAGTTGATTGAGAAGATAGGGGACTATGACGCACTTGTGGTGAGGAGCGCAACAAAGGTCACCAAGGATGTCATCGAAGCGGGAAAGAACCTGAAAGTCATCGGAAGGGCAGGTGCCGGAGTTGACAACATTGATGTTATTGCCGCCACCGAGAGAGGGATAGTCGTTGTAAATGCACCTGAAGGAAATACAATCTCTGCTGCCGAGCACGCAATTGCGATGATGATGTCACTTTCTAGAAACATTCCCCAGGCCAATGCATCTCTCAAATCTCAAAAGTGGGATAAGAACAAACACATCGGTGTTGAGGTGACTGACAAAGAACTCGGAGTGATTGGTCTTGGAAGGATCGGTTCCGAGGTTGCAAAGAGGGCTCAAGGCCTCGGTATGAAGGTCATCGCTTACGATCCGTTTATCTCGGAAGAGAGTTCGAAAGAGTTGGGAATCGAGCTTCTATCACTTGATGAGATATTTACACGTGCAGACTACATAACAATTCATACTCCTGTGAACAGGGAGACGTATCACCTCATCGGTGATGAAGAGTTCAAGAAGATGAAAGACGGGGTAAGGTTGATCAACTGTGCACGTGGAGGCATAATAGATGAGGACGCTTTGTACAGAGCAGTGAAGGAGGGAAAAGTTGCCGGTGCTGCACTCGATGTCTTCGAGTCAGAACCACCAGGCGATAACAAGCTGCTCGAACTTGAGAGAGTCATCGTAACACCTCACTTGGGAGCTTCTACAAAGGAGGCTCAACTGAATGTCGCAATAACTATTGCAGATCAGATTTTGAGGGCAATGAGAAACGAACCGGTCAAGAATGCAATTAATATGTTCTCTGTAAAGCCTGAGGTATTCGATAAACTCAAACCGTATCTTTCACTTGCAGAGAAGATGGGATCTCTCTCTGCCCAGCTCATTACAGGACATATAAACTCAGTCGATATATGCTTCCATGGTGATCTGGCCGAGAAGGAGACCGGGATAATTACAATTGCAATGTTAAAAGGGATGCTTGACCCGATACTTGGATCGAACATAAACTTCGTCAATGCACCGATCGTTGCCAAAGACCGCGGGATAAAGGTGATAGAGAGTAGAACAGATATGGCTGAAGACTTCATCAATCTTATTACAACTTCCATAAACACAGACAAAGAGACAAAGACCATTGCCGGTACCCTATTTGGTAAAGATGATCCGAGGATTGTAAAGATCGATGGGTACAGGGTCGATGCCATACCCTCCGGTTATATGCTCATCGCAAGGTATATCGATAAACCTAAGGTGATAGGCCCGGTTGGAGTCTTACTTGGAGAGAATAATATCAACATCGCAGGGATGCAGGTGGGGAGAGAATCGGCTGGTGGAGAAGCCATAATGGTGTTTAACATAGACGGACAGGTTAGCGAAGAAGTGCTCAAAGCCGTAGAGAATGTCGATGGTATCCTTAGCGTCAAAGCCGTCAGATTATACGGCACACTACGATGAGGCCATAAAAATTAAAATTAAAACATAAGGAAATACCCCGGAAGCGTTTTGGAAAAATTCTGCTTCCGAGATGATAATTTTTCTATCTTGGTTGGATCAGGCCTTGTTGCAGTTCATAGGCGTGTCTGCACCCCCATGAACAGAAGTAATGGTCTTGGCCATCTTTCCCTTTGACGACATGAGGGTCCCATGGGATCTCTTCTGCGTCGCATTGTTCACATTTTGGCATTTTATTTACCTCCTTATATTGTTTCTCAATAAGCCTTTCAATTAAACTTCCTTCAAGTACTGGTTCTTACATCGTGGACATTCCGGTTCCAACTTGTACTGGAAGAGTGGATCTCCCTCACCAGGTGGTGCAAGCTCAAGTGAGCAGTTCGGGCACTCATATTTACCATCAGGCCTAGTCATCAACCTGAAGTGATGTCCAGTTCTACAACCAGGACAAACCGGTACAGTTATTGCATCTTCTTCATTGCCTTCCCAGTCACATGCATTACAGTATAATCTCTTACCCATGATACCCTACTCCACTGTTCCTTCAGCCGGGCATACGGCGATACATCTTACACATTTCGGGAATTCTCCCATTATCTTATCCCATTCCTGTATTACCTTCAGCTTAATGTGCTTGTCGATATACTCTGGTAGCAACTTGTACGCGTTTGGTCTTGCATCCACCCATTCCGGATCAGGCTCATCGATATCGGTTGCCCTGAGAGTACCGGTCAATGGCCAAAGACATCTGTTTCTGTTAAAGTTGTATGGCGGATAATTCTCCTTTGATATCGCACTGCTTGGACATACTTCAACACATTCGTAACATTTTCTACAGACTTTATTGACCAAGTTAGGACCATCCGGCTCGAGCGGTGCATCTGTCACTACTGCTGCAAGGACCACTCTCGGACCGAATTCGGGTGTGAGAAGCGCACCTTGCATACCTTCTTCGCCCATTCCTGCAAGTGTGCCGATGAGTTTCTGGATATAAGAATGGAAGAGCCCTCCTAGCTTTGCTCCTTCTTCATAAGGTTTTGAGGGAGATATATATCCTGCTTTGTATCCTTTCCCTTCCAAGAACTTGATAACCTTTAAACCAACTGTATCAACATCCCTCCTCATAGCGTTATATACCGCACCGAATGATGTACCATATGTAAACATATCCTTGTCATCTAATCCAAAGACACCAGAGGGGTATCCAATGCATAAGGAAACTACTGCTTGCGCACCCGAAACGTAATTTTCTGGATCAAAGCTTTGATACTGTGGTGGATTCTTTAAGTTCTCCACTTCGGCTACACCAACTTTATCAGCACCTATGCTCTTCGCATATTCTATCAGTTCATCTTTCAAATCAGCCATCTTAGACCTCCATCATGCAATTCTTAGTAAGCATCTTTTTTATGTTACTTAAAGGTTTTCTAATCTATTTTAATGTACAAATGAAGAAGCGAGTAGTGCAGCACCAACTGCCCCCATATGCTGGGAATCATCCGGGACAAGGATCTTAGAACCAATCATCTCCTCAAGCGCAACTACAACTCCTCTGATAAGTGAGGTTCCTCCGACAAATATTACAGGGTGCCTTATCTCGATCTCCTGGAGTTGCTGTTCATAAAGCTGTTCTGCAACACTATGACATCCTGCCGAAGCAACGTCCTCTTTTTTAGCGCCCTCAGCAAGCGTGGTAACCAAGTGTTGGATCCCAAATACCATACAGTAACTCTCCATCTTAACATTCCTATAATCGCCATCTAATGCAATCTTTCCAAGTTCGTCCAAGTCTACATCAAGTCTTCGGGATACTATCTCCAAAAACCTTCCGGAGGACCCTGCACACGCGCCACCCATACTGAAACTGTCGGATATTCCGTCTCGCACTGTTATCGCTTTGTTGTTCATTCCTCCTATATCAAAGACAGTGGATTCGCCTTCCTGTTTATCTGCAAGGAAGACAGCGCCCTTTGATGCTGAACTCACCTCTTCTATCACAAGATCTGCGTCGTATGCCTTTGAGACAGAGAAACGACCATAACCGGTGACCCCTCGTGCCTCTATATCCTCAATACTTGCCCCCGAAGTCTCAATCGCTTCTTTTACCGCTTTTTCGGCAGACTCAACAACATCTGTGGTGGGTACCCAGCCCCTTCCAAGGATCTTGTTCTCCTGCATTATTATCGCATTGGTTGTAGAGGATCCTGAGTCAATACCAAGCGTCATACCCTCTTGTCTCTTTCTTAGAAGAAGGGGTTTCATAGATATCGTTGTTGTAAGAGCATCCATCCTTGCAATCAGCTCAGGAGCTTTTGTACGTTCGGTGAATGCATAGGTTATGACCGGAAGATCGGTATTCTTCTGAATGTACCTTCTCACCTCGTTTCTTATGAGTGCACCCTCGGCACACCTGAAACATGTAGCAATAAATACACCGTCAGCATCGGTCCTCCCTTCTACTATTGATCTTGCACCAGCAAGCATCGCCTTGAGTGAACCGCTTCCAGGGAAGTATCCAATATCTCTTACCGAACCGGCTATATACTCAAACTCAATATCTGGAAAGACTACTTCGGCTCCAACAGACTCGACAGCCTTCTTTATCTCAGGTTGGATACCTGCGTACTCTGCTCCACACGAGATCTGTGCTATCTTTACCATATAATCTCACCTTAGACCCGATACAATCAAAGCAGCCCCTGTGGCACCTATGTGCTGTGATAGCTCCGGAACAATCACCTCATCAGTCCCGAGGATATCACCCATTGCATGCACCAGGCCCTTTATAAGGGACGTTCCGCCCACCTGTATCAACGGCATACGTACCTCTACTTCCTGGAGCTGCTGCTCATAAACCTGCTCTGCGACACTGTAACACGCCGCCGCCGCAGCATCTTCCTTACTCACTCCTGCTGCAAGCGAGGTGACAAGATCCTGGATACCGAAGACGATGCAGTAGCTATTCATCTTTATCTTCCCCGGATCGCCTAGAAGTGCAATCTCGCCCAGCTCGCCTATCTCCACGCCTAGCCTTCGGGCGGACATTTCAAGAAATCTCCCAGATGCACCTGCACATATACCGCCCATTGTGAAACTATCCGGTATACCATCTTTTACTGTTATGACTTTGTTGTCCATACCGCCAATATCAAGAACGGTTGATTCGCCCTTCTGATGGTCTGCCAGATAGACAGCACCCTTGGAATTGACACTGATCTCTTCCTGTATCAGATCGGCAGACAAGTGCTTTCCTATCTCAAATCTACCATATCCTGTGGTTCCGATTGCTTCAACTTCACTTCTCTTAACTCCTGCTACTTTAAGAGCTCCGGAGAGGGCTTTTTCTGCTGCTTTCATAACCTCTGTGGTCGGTTGCCAATCAGTTCCTATGACCTCATTATCGAGCATAACAACGGCATTTGTTGTAGTTGAACCGGAGTCAATCCCTGCTGTAAGACCCTCCTGCTTCTGTAGTTCAAGCAGATGTCTGCGCTTGACTATAGTGACGAGTGCTTCCATCCTTGTAAGTAACTCCGTCGCCGTTGTTCTCTCCGTAAAGGAGTACATGACAACAGGTAAATTGGTCTCGGATTGTATCGCTTTTCTTACCTCGTTTCTAACAAGCGCTCCTTCAGCACACCTAAAACAAGAACAGATAAATACAGCATCTGCATCTGATTCACCATCTATAATGGACTTTGCCCTGGAAAGCATCATCTTTAGTCCGGGACTACGAACGCTATATCCGAACTCATCAGCTACAGAGTCTATCGAGTTGATGTCAACTTCAGGAAAGTATACCTCCGCTTCAACACGTCTTACAGATTCATCGATCTCTTTTTGTATCGCGGAATAATCGGATCCGCATGAGATCTGGGCTATCTTGACTGGCATTAGGCGTTGGCTCCGTCTGATGATTTCAAGAACTCAATAATCTTACTCACCATCCGTGTAGCCTCTTCTTCGTTGCTTGGATAGTTGACTTCAATTATTGGAATATCCTTACTTCTGACCAGATATTTTAGCAGATCAGAACTCCTTGCACATCCGATGCAACCTGCAGAATAAGGTGCGTCATGTAATATTATTGCCGCTTCTGCTTCATCGGCAAGTGGGCCCATCAATCCAAGGCGACCCCGGACGCCTGCGGGCACCTCGATTGCCGCATATCTCAATCCTTCTTTTGGCTCTTTGTCAGTAATATTTAGAGGTGGGGAGTCTATCTCTGCATCCCTCACCCTCTCACCTATCTTCTTCATAAGTGCGAGTGGCTCGTGCCCCGCTCGCTCCACAAGATCTGACAAGATCAGGCTATTTGGGGGAAATATAAATACCTTCATATATTCTCAACCATCTTCAAAAGATCTTTCGGATCCATCTTAATCTTTCGATCTTTTTCTATCGGAAAATCCTTCCCTTCATCTAAAGCATCCAGTGCCGATCTTATCAAGGGAAGAACTTTAAACTCGGCATCAAGTTGATGAAAACCTGGCCTTGGACCACCTTTTCTCTCCTTCCTACATATACGAGGATCTCCTATCGGAAAACCTCTATTCTTTGAGAATATCCCATTCTTGTCCAGCTTGCGCACATCCTTTATAACTTCCTTTAATTCCCCTTCTTCACCTTCAATCAGAGCGCCATAGCAAGTATCTTTGACTGTGACTTCGTAGTTGAACATTATATGTTCTTTTATTATCTCCGGTGTCACATTAGAATCCGAAGATATAACTATCAACCGGGTCTGGAGGTCGTCCATTCTTCATCCCGTTGTTTATTTTGATACCAACTTCAGTTCTTCCATCTTTCTTAAGAAGATGGTCAAGTCATTTTGGATACATTCTCGATCTGCATCATACTCTTCGCACATCTTGTTCAAGATATCTTCGACGCTGTTTTCGCCATTCATCAGTTCAACGATCTTGGTTCCAGTGTCATTGGTCTCGAAGATGCAATCCCTGCTGTAATCACATAACAGCATCCCATGTTCACTTGACCTTGTAATATAAGTAGATTTCTCTTGTTTCTCGATGTTCTTCTTCAGTTTAGGCTTCTCATCCATTAATAATCACAACCCAGCCGCTCCTTCCATTACCTTGCTCATACTCTGCCATTCAGCAACTTTCGGAGTGCAATACTCTTTCTTCTTCTCTTCTTTATCAGCTGCCATATATATTACCTCTTTCTAAACACTTGAATCGAGATCGAATATAATAGCTTTTTCTATATTGGTAATACTTAAATATAATGTTTTGATTGTATGTAGTGTCTTGGATATCTCTTAAGAAGGCTGGTTGAGATGGTAAATAACAGTAGTAACAATATAAGTTTATATGACGATAGGGGTGACTTACTGGCTGAAAATGTGCCGTTGAGTTCCCTAAGTCCTTATAAGAATGAAGCGATGAAAAATATCCTTTTCAGGTTCAAAAGGACGGGAATTGTAAACCTTTACAAGCTCGAGAACTCCCTTAAGACCGGTGAAGTGGGTGGTTTGATAGGTGTGGGTTCGGAGTGTATGGTTCCTGGTAGGGAACTTGACCTTCCCATAATGGAGCGAAAGGAAGAGATAGTAAAAGAGGTCAAGAAGATGATCGAGGTTGTGCCAGGTGATGACACACAGGTAGACCTATTGGACAAGTTGCTCGTGATTCAACTTCCGAGCGCTTGTGTAAACCTTGCTACGGATTATTCACAGGTTTATCTAATTTCCGCTACGGCGGTTGCTCATGCTCTTGTAAAGATATTTAATCTCGGAGTTTTTGACGGGGTGGATATGATCAAATCGGCACTCCTTGGTAGATACCCTCAGACAACATCTCCAACAGGCTGCGTATCCGCCCTTCTAAGTTTTCCAACGACCCTTGAAGGAACGGGAAACGCATACAGAAGTGTTTCTGTAAATGATATCGCAGCTCTTACGAACAAGAGGACCTTCTATGCTGCGGCACTTGGATCCGTACTGGAACACGCGGCAGCTTTTGAGTGTGGTGATGCACTGGGCCCATATAGAAGGTACCACCTTTTGGGACTTGGATATCAGGGGCTGAATGGTAATAATCTGGTATACGAGTTTATAAGGGATGCAAAAAAGGGTGGAAAGATTGTTGACGTGATTGATGAAGTCTTAAAAAGAGCCTTGGATGACAAGGTTATTTATGTCAAGAAGACCCTCCCCTCAGGGTTTGATATGTACGCTGCCAATGATGTATCCTTCTGGAATGCTTATGCTGCCGCGGGTCAGATGGCTGCTGCCATAATCAATGCTGGGATCTCAAGAGGTGTGCAGGGTACACCTTCGGCGATGCTATTCTATAATGACCTTATTGTTCTTAGGACTGGTCTTCCCAGTGTCGATTTCGGAAGAGCCCACGGCACATCGAATAACACCGAATGGTTGACTCATTCGATTTATGGGGGAGGCGGACCGGGACTGTTCAAAGGAGAGTATTTGGCCTTGAAAGGTTCGAAAGGATTTGTATTCCCATGTATCTGTGCTGCAATGTGCCTGGATGCGGGAACTCAGATATTCTCTCCTGAGATGACTTCAGAGAACAGGTTTGGTCTTCGAGAGATTATGCCCGAACTGAAGAATCCTTTGCAAGATATCGCAGAGGCGGCAAAAAACTGAAATTTATGGATATTAGGTGACAAGAATGGAAAAACCTGAAAAGAGTGAGAGTAGGGAGACCGGATATGGTAACATGATCAAGGATATACAGTCTATGTATAACCTTGAGAAGTTGAGTGATATCTCAAAGAAGACTACAACATTTTATGAGTTTGGTGGATGGAGGCAGTCCAAGGCCAAGACAGAGTTCGTAAGATCCGCTCACGAGATAGCAAAAGAGAGAGGTATGCCAGGATATCAGGGAGATCGTGAAGATCTGGGCGTACCACTCGGCCAGAGATATCTGGCACCGTTGAAACTTGTAGGCGTTGATGCATACGGAGAGATCGATGATTTCCACGATATAAACAACGCCGCTATTCAGCAGGCATGTGACGACATCAAGAGGACTTCAATCGTATCACTTGATATGGCACATCGGGTCCTCGAACAAAGGATTGGCGTCACTGTAACACCTGAAACGATAAATCATTACCTTGAATGTAAGAACCATTCCATAGCCGGAGGAGCACTTGCTCAGGAACACATGGCTGAGATCAACCCCCTAATGACGAAGGACTCTTACGCAAAGATGATCGTGGGTAACAAAGAACTTGCTGACCAGATAGATAAGAGTTTTCTGATAAATATCGAGGATGAATTCTCGGAAGATCAAGGTGGGAAACTCACAGAAGCGATTGGTGATCATATCTATCAAGTCTCAAGGATACCGACTATAGCAGTAAGGATTGCCGATGGCGGAATTACTCATAGATGGGACAATACATCAACATCACTTGGACTTGTTGCTGCTTACAACCTTGGTGGCGGATATTCTGCGGTATCCGATCTTGTCATAGTTGCAAAACACTTGCAGACCATTCAGATAGGAACTATAACATGGCCGAGAAGGGCAAGAGCACAAAATGAACCGGGAGGTGTTCCTGTCGGATATATGGGTGATATATGCCAGACACCGATGGGCGAAGGTTCTGATATCTTAAAGTATGTATTTGATACTATAGCTCTCGGGGCAATGTACTATGAGCTTATATGGTTCGGTGGTTATATGGCCGGCGGTATCGGCCCAACAACAGCAGTAGCTAATACCTTCACCGGGATCGGAGGCTTACAGGATATGGGCACTCCAATCCTTACAAACATGATAAAGAGGAAGTACGGCGGCCTCGCGCGTGCAGAGCCATCATTTGATGTGGTAAAGGAGCTTACCGAGCTCGTCTGCTTTATGTTTATGGAAGGGCTTGACAGGTTCCCGGTCATGCTGGAACATCTTTGGGGTGGCGCAGTGAGGCAAGCGGCAGTGGCCATAGCATCGGCAATGCTCGTCGGTCTTGCTACGGGAAACTCACTTGCGGGCGTCATCGCATCCAACTATGCGTTCTGCCATGTTATGAAAGAGGCGTGGGGTCGTGGTGGTTTTGGTGCAGCTGACTCCCTCGAGTATGTCATGATGGGTAACGCAGCATCCTTACGTCCCGAAGAAGGGAATCTACCGGAGCTTAGAGGACCGAATATGAGCATGATATCACTTCCGGGACATATCGACTCGTCGGTCGCAGCATGTGCCGCAGCCCACGGTGCCAGAGGCGATGCATGGGTACTCAGTCCGGTTATAAAGGTCGCTTTTGCAGATCCGAATCTCGCTTTCAACTTCAAGGACGTTAGATCAGAAGTCACAAAAGGGGCTATGAGAGAATTTATGCCTGAGGGGGATAGAGACCCTATAAAGCCTGCCAGATGAACTTAAAAAGGTTTTTATAATGGGAAAATGAAATGCCTGCTTTAGAAAAGCTTATATACAGGTATAATTAATAAGAAACTGTTCTAACTCTCTTTTTTATGGGGTATTGAGATGGTAAATGAGATACTAAAAGGAACTACTACAGTAGGAATGGTTTGTACAGATGGGGTCATACTGGCTAGCGAGAGGCGAGCGACTATGGGAAATTTTATCGCGAGCAGTACGGCAAAGAAGGTTTATCAGATTGATGAACTCATTGGTATGACAACGGCAGGCGGTGTCGGTGATGCACAATCACTTGTCAGAATTATATCAGCGGAGACAAGACTCCATAAAATGCGAACTCATGAACCAATGAAAGTAAAATCAGTTGCGACGTTGATGTCGAATATTCTCAGCGGCAACCGATATTATCCATACTATGTACAACTACTGATGGGTGGAGTAGATAGGGATGGTCCGATGCTATTCTCACTCGATGCACTTGGAGGCCAGATCGAAGAGACAAAAGTAGTCGCTACAGGATCGGGTTCCCCTACTGCATACGGTGTACTCGAAGATAGATATCTTCCCGATATATCTATGGATGAGGGCGCAGAACTGGCAGTAAGGGCTTTGGGTAGTGCCATGAAGAGGGATTCTGCTTCAGGTGATGGGATGGTTGTAGTAAAGATAACCAAAGACGGTTTCAATACCCTCACCGAAGAGGAGGTCTCAGATATCAAGAGCTCACTGACATGACCTAACATTTAACAATTAATTTAGAAGTTTCATTTTAGAAGGAAAACTGATGTCAACGGAAGAATTGCTTAGTCAGCTAAAGCGAAAAATTGAAGAAAAACTGCCCAGCGACGTAACTATATCCGGTCTGGAATTTGAAGGGCCAAAGCTCGTTGTTTATACAAAAGAGCCCAGAAAATTTGCAGATAATGGAGATATGATCAGGCATCTCGCCAAAGATTTACGGAAACGTCTTGTGGTCAGACCGGATCCGAGTGTACTTGCAGATCCGGAAATTGCGATAAGCAAGATAGATGAAGTTGTACCGGAAGATGCTAAAATCAAGGACTATTTCTTCGATTCTGATACTGGTGAGGTTGTCATCGAGGCTGAAAAGCCAGGACTTGTTATCGGTAGGCATGGAGTTACACTCAGGGAGATAACAAAGCTCGTTGGATGGACGCCTAAAGTAGTACGTGCACCGCCGATAGAATCTTCAATAGTCAAAGGTATAAGGGAGTATCTGCGTTCAGAGAAAGATATGCGCAAAGCCTTCTTAAGGGAAGTCGGGCACAAAATACACCAGAATGTGACATCAAAGCATCAGTGGGTTAGGGTCACAACACTAGGCGGATGTAGAGAGGTAGGAAGAAGTTCATTTTTATTATCAACTCCGGAGAGCAGGATCTTAATCGATTGTGGCGTCAACGTCGGCTCCGATGAAAACGGAACTCCATACTTGTATGTACCGGAGGTTAGTCCGATAAATCAGATAGATGCAGTTGTAATCACACATGCACATCTAGATCATGGTGGGCTTGTACCGCTTCTCTTCAAATATGGTTATGATGGACCAGTTTATACAACTCCCGCGACAAGAGATCTTATGGCTCTCTTGCAACTTGATTATATAGAAGTAGCAGGCAGGGAAGGAAAGAGAATCCCTTATGAGTCTTCTATGGTCCAGAAGGCACTGAAACATACGATAACTCTCGATTATGGTGATGTTACCGACATTGCACCCGACATAAAAGTGACTTTTCACAATGCCGGCCATATTTTAGGTTCTTCCATAGCCCATTTCCACATCGGGGAAGGGCTCTATAACATAGCATTTTCAGGCGACTTCAAATATGAGAGAACACTCCTTTTTGATCCCGCTGTTAACAATTTCCCACGACTCGAAGCTCTGGTGATGGAAGGGACATACGGCGGACCGAAAGACAATCAACCGTCCAGACGTGATGCAGAATACCAGATGCAAGAGATTGTAAAAAAGACAATTGAACGTGGTGGAAAGGTGATCATACCTGCATTTGCAGTCGGAAGAAGCCAGGAGGTCATGATTGTTCTCGAGAGTGCTATGAGAAGGAAGATCGTGGAAAGTGTTCCCGTCTACCTTGATGGGATGATCTGGGAAGCTACCGCTATTCATACTACATACCCTGAGTACCTCAACAGCGGATTGAGAGACATGATCTTTCACAGGGGGCTAAATCCATTTTTATCAGAGTGTTTCGTTCCCGTGGAATCGGCAGACTCAAGGCCAAAGATCATTGAAGGTGAGCCTTGTATTATCCTTGCAACATCAGGGATGCTTAATGGCGGTCCTGTGATGGAGTATCTCAAAGCACTAGCCCCTGATGAGAGGAATACACTAGTCTTTGTTGGTTACCAGGCAGAGGGTACACTTGGGAGACGTATTCAGAAAGGTTGGGAAGAGATCCAATTGCCAGGTAACAATGGAAAATCCATATCTGTTAAAATGAATCTTGAAGTGGCAACAATAGACGGTTTTTCCGGACATTCGGATCGGAGACAACTCATTGAGTTTGTAAGGCGCATGAGCCCCAGGCCGAACAGAATTCTGGTCAATCACGGCGACGAGAACAACTGCTTGGACCTCTCTTCCGCCATATACAGGAAGTTCAAGATTGATGCAAGGGCTCCTTTGAACCTTGAGACTATCAGGCTGATCTAATCTATCATCTCTATACTTTCACCAAAATGTTCCCTGTATGTGTAAATCGAGCCAATCGGATCTAGCATAGGTCTTTTTACCTTTCTAAGTTCGCATTCAATCTTATTTTCTTCTTTACTAAAAGAGATCTCGGCATACCTATATGTTGCAAGGGATCCCGGATTGATCACCGGAATACCGTTCAATGAATAAACTCCCGCATGTTCATGAAAATGGGCGCAGACAACAAATAAAGGAGAGACCTTCTTGATAAGTTCCGTTATTGCTCTACTTCCTCTCAAGAGTCCGTTCCTCCTTCCCGATACTATCTTGAACCTGGGGGGTTCATGAGCAAGTAAGATGGTGGATTCTTCGGGATCTATTATCTCCCTGATCCGCTCCACCTTCGAATCCATCATCTCTTCGGTAAGATCGCCGTCACATATCGGCCGCCCGAACCTCTCAATAGCTCCTGAAATACCAACAAGAGAAGTCCCATCTTCAATCTTAAGTTTTGTATCTCTTGCAAGATTGACATCAGGGTGCTCAGAACGAATAAAATCCAAGACCTCAGAGCAGTCAACATTACCTGGCGTGTAAAATACCGGTAGTTTCTGTTCTTTAAGTTTATTTAGGATCCTATCGCTACTCTTTAGTTGATAATTAAGAAATTGTGATCTCTTTTCCGTGGGGTCGTAAACCCATTCAGAGTAACCCCCTCTATTCAAATTTTTGTGTCTGAGAATGTACTCCAATATTAGTCGGGGAGGTGTTGTTATGGGTATGTCACCTGCAATAAGTACTGCATCATGCTTCCCGGAATCGATCGTTCTGATAAGGCCCTCGACAGCACTCACACTACCATGGATATCAGCTATTACGAGGTACCTCTTCATATGCGAACCTAATGGGATTGAAAAGCATGAAGTTATCTATAGCGTTTCTGTAAAAAATAGAGAGAAGATAGAGTTATCCGTCTGTAAAGTTATTCAATAAGATATTTATAGCTGTGGTTTTTCTATTATTAAAAAGAGAAAATTAGGAAGGAATATGCCTTGAAGCACAACGAAGATATGATCCGTGATATTGAAGTCTGTGATGTTACACTAAGAGATGGTGAACAGACTCCGGGAGTCTCATTTACTGCGGATGAGAAGATAGATATCGCATGCAAAATAGATGAGGTAGGAATCGAAATAATCGAAGCCGGATTTCCAATTGTTTCTAATGAAGAGGCAAAAACAGTGCGTAAAATTGCGAACATGGGCCTTAAGGCCAGAACCTGCGCACTTGCAAGGGCAAATCCAAAGGATATCGACTGTGTTGCCTCATGCGACATAGATATTGTGGCTATTGTATACGGGACATCGGATATCCACCTTAAGGTGAAGTACAATTCGACAAGAGAAGAGGCGATAGAAAAGGCAGTAAGCTCGCTTGATCATGCAAAAGATTATGGACTCACCGTAAGATTTGCTGCTGAAGATGCCACAAGATCAGATGTGGGTTTTCTTAAGGAGTACTTCTCTGCAGGTGAAGAGCATGGTGCGGATATGGTAAGCATTGCCGATACGGTCGGTATTCTCAACCCGCGCACTACTCATGCCCTGATAAGTGAGATCAAGGAAGTAATTAAAATACCCATCTGCATTCATTGCCACGATGATCTGGGACTGGCCCTTGCAAATACACTTGCAGGAGCTGAAGCTGGTGTGAAACAGATACAAACAACCGTCAATGGTATAGGCGAGAGAGCAGGTAACACGCCCCTTGAGGAAGCGCTTCTGGCGTTATACTATCACTATGGCGTCGATAGATACGATCTATCAAAGATAATCGGACTATCAAAGACGGTTGAAGAGTACTCAAAAATCGCGGTTGCAAAGAACAAAGCAATAGTTGGCGATCATGCTTTCACACATGAATCGGGTATCCATGTTGCGGCGGTTATCGATGATCCCAATACATACGAACCTTTCATGCCTGAACTTGTGGGCGGAGAGCGCAGATTTGTCTTGGGAAAACATACAGGTAGGAGAAGTCTCCACCACATATTACGACAAGAAGGTTACGACCTTACGGGTGATGAAGTGGCCATAATTCTCGATAAGATAAAAGAGTCCAACCTATCTAAAAAACAGATCACAAGAGAAGAACTTTGTAGGTTGATGGATGAACCTTAATAGCTATAGAGTTCGCCCATGCAAACACCTCTTACATACGCCGTGGGTCGGATCATAACAAGCAATACAGACATTTGCACCGCACAAACTGCATGTAAAAACACTTCCGTGAGCCCCGCAAACAGTACAAACACCTGATAAATCCATAATATTCAGCTAGGGTCAAGATGCCTGAAATATAAGGTAATCGTCGATGAACCAGTCACCCAGTTCCTTCCTTATCTTCTCTATCTCGTAACTGACAATCTCGTCGACCTTAAGTATCTGCTGTACTATCTCAACCATTTTATACCCCCCCAATACCTAAGTATTGATACCATCTGCAATAAATGTATCTATCTACCGTTCTAGGTAGAAACATCTGCTCTATAATTTACAATAATAATTATATATTATAAATTTATTCATTTCCCCAAGTGTCGTATTCCGCTAAATTTATCACATATTATACGTTTTCATCTAACTGGTGATTTAATGCCCAGTGTAAATGAACTAGGATTATATGTCTTCGAGGAGATGCTAGATCTAGAGGATGAGCTGAATACTGAATCTTATGAGCTAAAAAATGGAACAATAATCGTCGATGCAGGTGTAAAAGCGACTGGCGGTTATGAAGCAGGAATGTACCTCTCACGACTGTGCATGGCAGATCTTGCCGACATCTACTTTACAACATTTGAATTGAATGACAAGATTTTCCCGGCATTACAGGTTGTAACCGATCATCCGACTGTGGCATGTATGGCATCACAATATGCAGGATGGCAGATCAGCATAGACAAGTTTTTTGGGATGGGATCCGGACCTGCAAGGGCTCTTGCAAAGAAACCGAAAAAGTTGTATGAGGAGATAGGGTACGAAGAGAATGAAGATTGTGATGCTGCTGTTCTGGTTCTTGAAGCAAGTTCAATACCTGATGAGTCTGTGACAGATAAGATTGCTGAAGCATGCGGCGTGGAACCGTCAGAGCTTTATATAGCTGTTGCACCAACGGCTTCAGTTGCCGGATCTATCCAGATATCAGCAAGAATTGTTGAGACCGGGATTCACAAGATGGAGTCGATAGGATTTGATATCAACACAATCAAGCACGGATACGGCATCGTTCCGATAGCCCCTATTGTGGGTGATGATACAAAGTGCATGGGCTCTACAAATGACTGCATAATATATTGCGGTAGGACAAATTACACGGTAGACTACGAGAATGTCGATGAGCTTAAGGAGTATATGAAGAAGATGCCTTCTGTCACCTCAAGGGATTATGGCAAGCCGTTCTTCGTAACCTTCAAGGAGGCGGGTTTTGACTTCTTCAAGGTGGATGGTGGAATGTTTGCACCGGCAGAGATCACTATAAACGAGATCAACTCTTGTAAGACATTTGTTACGGGTAAGATCAATCCCGACGTCCTTTTAGAGTCTTTTGGTATCGAAGAGATCTGAAAGGAGAGGTCGCTGTATAAGTAATCCCACGAAAGGTTGATAAATCAGCATTACCTATTGATTTCGATGGAATATGACGTTGTAGTAGTCGGAGCGGGGCCAGCGGGTTCAATTGCTGCCAAGTACTCAGCGATGAATGGTGCAAGAACTGCCCTGCTTGAAGAACACTATGCAATAGGCGAACCCGTCCAATGTGCAGGCCTTGTAAGTGTTGCCGGAATACTCGAGTGCGATGTGAATCCGAGTGAACTCTTCGTAAATCGAGAGATAGGTGGTGCATATTTATACTCTCCTGATTGTAGAAGCATCGCCATAAGAGGAGATGAGACGAAGGCTTATGTGATCGAGAGGAAGATCTTCGATCGTATCCTTTCGCAGAATGCAATCAGAGCCGGGGTCGATCTTCACCTGAATAGCAAAGTCGTTGGTCTGAATAGAAGAGCTGACGGGCAGATACTGAAGGTGATATCCGGCGGTGAAGATCTTGAGATAAATGCAAGCGTTGTGGTAGGTGCTGATGGTGTTAGAAGCAAGATTGCAAAGTTATCCGGGCTTGGGAATGTCAAGAAGATACTACCCGCTGCACAGATAGAAGGAAGGTACAAAGCAAGAGACTCCCGCTTTGTTGAGATGTTTGTGGGAGATAAGATAGCTCCGGGATTTTTTGCATGGAGTATCCCGACAGAAGAGAATATGGCGAGAATAGGTCTCTGCTCAAATGATACGCCACTGGAACATCTGAAGGAACTCCTCTCTTCACATTCCATAATCTCGAGAAGATATAGGGGTTCTGTTACCGATTTTGTCGTCGGAAGCGTTCCTCTTGGCCCTCTGAAAAAGACAGTTGCCGAAGGTGTAATGATAGTCGGGGATGCCGCAGGACAGGTTAAACCAACAACAGGGGGTGGGGTTTATACTGGAGCGCTCTGTGCAAAGATCGCCGGAGAGGTCGCTGCAAAGGCGGCTTTTAAAGGTGATGCAAGTGTTAAAAGTTTGAAGGAGTATGAGAAGAGATGGAGATCCTCACTAGGTATGGAATTCATGATGGGTATGCTCATAAACAGGGCGATAGGCAAGCTTTCTGACTCTGACTTCAATGATTTTGTTTCCACTTTGAACGATCCCGATATCCTCGAGACTATTACTAAATATGGTGATATGGATCGACCTTCAGTTCTTGTCAGAAGATCGCTTCGCCTTCTGAACCCACCAAGATTAAGACTTGCTCTCAGACTCTGTAGAAAGGCTCTTTTTTGATCAAAGCGAGATTAGATTAAAGCTCAATTTCGTGGCCTGTTGAAGTACCTCTGATCAGATGATGCTACAATCTTTGTGGTTGATAACTCATGAAGCCCCTTAAATACGGTCTCAGGCATCTTAGGGCCTTCAAGCACCGGTACAACTGTAATACCCATCATCTCGAACTCTCTTGCGAGTGTTCTTGCACTGTATTTACCGGATACCCATGATGCAAGCCTGTCGTCTGAGAAGATCGGAATATACATGACATAGACACCCTCGGAGATCAGTTGTCTCAACTGTCTGAGTACGATATTTTGTACCTTCGCATCTACCACTCGTTGCCTTCCCTGATCAGATATCCCACCCTCTTTGGTCTCCGTCAAATATGGTGCGCCTGCCTGCTTCCATCCGGTCTCCGGAAGGCCATCCGAGATGATGACAAGGATGTTAACTCCGCCCTCTTTTGCCCATCTCAATCTTATAAGTTTACCTAGTGCCAGATCAAGACGTGTCCCTCCGGAACCATTTTTACGGACCAGTTCGTTATAAATTATCTCCCGTTTTGTAAAAGGATCACTCGCCCTGTTTCCAAAAGATATCAACCTAACATCAGCATCCCTTCCATATCCTTCGAGAATCAGTAAAGCCGCGAGTTTGGCAATTGTCTGGGGGCTCTCTTCCTCGGCCACCGCTGAGCCGAATCGTTCCTTTCTCCACCAGCCTGTCATCGAGTTGGAGTCGTCATAAACTATCATTATATTGAGCTTAATCATGCTCTTGACCCTCTGCCTCCCGATGATGTTGTCAAAGTTTCTGCCATGTAAACAGAACTCCGAATGGGTCTTGCTAAAACTTATACTCCCTTCTCCATTGAATTTTTTATACACAATGCTTGCATCTGTGGGTAGAACGAGACGGTTTTTTGCGAGTAAATTTCTTGAATAGGAGCTGCATTCCCTTTGAAGTTGTTTTATATTGGATACTGAAGAGTCATTGAGACATTGCGCAACAAGACTCGTGATGGCCCCATCAACCATACTCACACCTATAGATTACTTGCCATTTTAAGGGCAAGCTCATTGACAAGTTGAATCGATACCTGGTCCGTCTCATCAGCTATCACCATTCCCTGATGAAATGCCGCATCGGAAAATGCTGTCTTCTCGGCAACACCTTCGCCTATCAGAAGATCACAGTAGCGAGCCATCTTTATGATACCATCCGTTGAGATGCCCTGCGGGAGGGTGCTCTCTTCCTTGTTCATCCTACGTGTCTCCTCGGCAAAATCGAGTATTGCGTGTATCATACCTGAGCTCAAGTGCGGTGCAGCACCTTTGAGGACCTTCTCCTCCACGTACCTCTGAGGGTAGCCGACGTGAACAGGTATAAACCTTCTTTTAAGCGCACTGCTGATCCTGTATGTCCCTTCATCACCGAAGTTTGCCGTCGTTATGACTATCCAATCATCAGGTTTTTCAAGCACCTCCTCTTTGTACTCAAGCACAAGACGCCCGTGTGAAAGTAATAAAAATATCCCGGAGTATGCCGAACTCGGTGCACGTGTGAACTCATCGATGAGTAGGTTCTTCCCCTCCTGGATCGCTCTTGCTACAATACCATCCTTATATAGGTATTTTTGGGCAACATCAGGGTCTCCTGACATAGATAGGGGATGAAAACCTCCAACGATCTGGTATTCCGTCATCCCTTCTGTTGCTTCAATCTCCAGATATCCTTTATTGAGGTAATCGAGAATATGTCTGGCAATTGATGTCTTTCCACACCCTGGTGGGCCAAAAAGGAGAATCGGGTAACCAAGTTTTAAGTAACGCAACGACTTCAAGTATGCGTCATCTTGGCCTTTAATCTCACTCGTCTCAATTATCTTTGCGTAATCGCGTCTTTCAAGTGTAATCAAGATCTTCCACCTTCAGTAGTTATGTAAATCTCGAATTAAAGTCCTCTTCGATGGAATTTATGGCCTCTTTTGCTTTGTTACCAAGAGCAGTATCACCATGTTTTGCATGCAAAGTATCATACTCGTTCTTGAAGCGTTGCATGATCTCATGTGCACTTATTCTGTCATCCATCTGTCTGAGTGGTCCTATTTGAGACTTAATGTCTTTAAATAGCTCTTGGTATGGATCATCAACATCTTCAGCCTTCTTCTCAGTTTTTTCCTTCTCGGGTGCGGTGTACACAATCTCACGAGTCTTTCGCAGTATGTGCTTCTCATATCCGAGTGCGTCATAGAGTATAAGTCTATAGATCATATAAGCACCGGGTATAAATATGAGATGTGGCAGCGAATAGTACCATAACACCCCAAGTATCGCAAGCTCCCTTGTCACTTCACTCTGGACTGAGGAGAGAACATTAGGGACAACGTCCATCGACATGATAGCCGAGGGGCTCAGTGTTACCTGATTTATAATGACGAGTACTGACACGGCAACCACAATGAGGTATAGGGGAAATGTCAAGATTACGCCTGTGATTGCTTTTGTTAATCGCTTGAATACCGTTGTGGAAGAGAATATCTGTTTGGAGAATATTCGGCATAATCCAAGTGGAATTAAGGACCAGAGGACAGCAAGCATCAGAAGCAGTGTGCTGTACTGCATACCCATTGAAAATATTCCATTCGAGAAGATCACTGAAAATGCCATTGCTGAAAAGGTATATCCGTGAGAATCTTTATCTTCGGTCGTTATAAGGACTGCAATTGTGTTTACTATTGCAAAGATCACCATGGGAAAAGATGCAATAAACATGTCTTTCGGGTCGGTTGTATAAGAATTACGATATGTTAGTCCCACCAGAGTGTACGCAGACAGACCAAGAAGCATATATGCAGATATCATGGATATCTCGTTGGGTAATCTTCTTATGAATGGTATGGTCACAACTATCCCGAATAATAACAAAGCAAGTATTACCGGTAGATAGAAGATTGATGTTACAACGCATGCCAGAAGAAGTAACACAACCGGTATAAACATGAGGTAATCGTTTAATCTTTGATTCATATATCCTTTCCCCTCCGAGAAACGTTATACTTCAAAGTTTAAAAAATAATCGGTCAAAATGGGCCCGCTGGGATTTGAACCCAGGTCATCGGGTTCGAAGCCCGAGAGGATGTCCACTACCCTACAAGCCCATCAGCGGAATATTCACCGATGTCATAACTGTACTCCTTTCCAACAGATAATAAGTTTTTCATATGATGAGATCGATCTGATCTCAATGGAGAATTATTGATGGGATGCACGATACTGGTTGGAGGATTATTCGGTGATGAAGGAAAAGGAAAGATAGTTGCCCATATTGCACATTCTGATAAGCCTACTATCATCGGGAGAGGCGGAGTAGGTCCGAATGCCGGCCATACCGTTGTGGTCGGGGAGAAGAGGCACGCGATAAGAATGATACCCTCCGGATTTGTTTATGAGGATGCACGCCTCTTGATAGGTGCGGGAGTTCTGGTAGATCCGAATGTCTTCATGAAAGAGGTATCTTCGCTTGGTGTTGAAGGGAGGATATGTGTTGATAAACGCTGCTCAATAATCGAGCAGAAACACATAGAATCGGATAAATCAAGTTCATATCTGTCAGGAACTATCGGATCTACAGGAACAGGGTGTGGGCCGGCAAATGAAGAACGGGTCAAGAGGACTGCAAAACAAGCAAAGGATATTGAAGAGTTACAAGCATATCTTGCAGACGTACCCCTTGAGATAAATGAGGCCCTTGATAGGGGTGAAAATGTAATGATAGAAGGGACGCAGGGCTTTGGAATATCTCTTTATTACGGAACTTATCCCTTTGTCACTTCAAAAGACACCTCCGCATCTCAGATGGCCGCGGATGTTGGTGTTGGTCCTTCAAGAGTAGATGATGTGATCGTTGTTTTCAAGGCATTTCCTACAAGGGTTGGAAGCGGACCCTTCGAGACAGAGATGAGTCAAGAGGACGCTATAAGCCTTGGAATTGAAGAGTTCGGAACAGTTACCGGAAGACAGAGGCGAATAGGTTTTTGGGACGGAAAGATGGCGCGGTATTCTGCAATGATAAATGGGGCAACTCAGATAGCAATTACCGGACTTGACCGGATTGACCCGGCTTGTAAAGGGGCAACCGATTATGATGACCTCAGCACCAAGGTCAAGGAGTTCGTTAAAAATGCAGAAAAGGACGTTGGTGTACCCTTTACGTTATTATCAACAGGTCCTGAGATGTCAGAGATCATCGATCTTCGAAATTAACCCAATTCACTGTTATATAGGTGGGACATCTCTTTTTCATCAAAGAAAACTCCACGAAGATTTAGGTAAATTTAAATAATAAAAAAAATAGACGATGACGGGATTTGGAGTTAATATATAATAGTAGACAATTGGGTTTAAATATTTACAATTGGTGGTATAATGACTGACGAGATAGATATAACAGAAAGTTTGGATCCTCTCTTCAATCCAAGGTCAGTTGCGGTGATCGGGGCAACAAACAATATGAATAAATGGGGGAACTCTAGTTTTGCCAGTGCTTTGAATGGTTTCAAAGGACCTGTTTATCCGATCAACAATAAGGAGGACGTGGTCCTTGGGCATCAGGCGTACAAACGTGTGACTGATGTACCCGATGACAAACCGGTTGATCTTGCTGTCTTTGTAATTCCTGCTCCTTTCATCCCTTCGGTTATGCAGGACTGTGTTGATAAAGGTGTTAAGGCAGGAGTGATCATCTCTGCAGGATTTGCAGAAGTGGGCCCGGAAGGGCAGAAGTTACAAGACGAAGTGATGGCTATCGCAAGGAAGGGCGGGATCAGAATAGTAGGGCCCAACTGTATGGGTTTCTGGAGTTCATCATCCGATCTTAGGGCTTTCATGTTCCCATTGCCCGTTTTTGCAGGGCCTATTGCCTTTGTATCACAGGGTGGTAATGTTGGTGGTGCAATTGTCGGTTCAGGTTACTCCCGTGGCATAGGTTTTCGCAGGTATATAAGTTGTGGGTGTACGGCAGACATCCAGATTGAAGATTATATCGAGCACTTCGGTAATGATTCAGAAGTGAAGGTGATTTTGGCATATATCGAAGGTGTAAACGACGGTAAAAGGTTCATCGAGAAGGTTAGTAAGGTATCCACAAAAAAACCCATAATAGCGTTAAAACCAGGAAAGACCGACGCTGCTGCAAAAGCCATTAGTTGTCATTCAGGTGCACTCTCAGGTTCTGAAAACATTTATGATGCGGCTTTTAAAAAGGCCGGAATTATGAGGGCAGAGACTCCTGAAGAACTCTTGGACTACGCAGTCGGTTTTTTGACTCAACCACTCCCAAGGGGGAGAAGGACTGCTATCGTCACACCCGGTGGGAGCTATGGAGTTTTGTGTGCAGACGAATGCGCCTATCTCGGACTTGACGTCATAGATCTACCGGAAGAGACGATCAATGATTTCAATAAGATATTCCCACCGAGATGGAGTCATGGAAATCCAGTCGATCCCGCAGGGGATAGGAACTTTCCTGCATACTTCAGGGCCCCGTCTATGCTTCTGAGACAGGATATTGTGGATTCTCTAATATTCATGGGATTTGGAAACTTCTCAGGCATGGCAGAAACTTTCACAAAAGCACTATCCTCAGGGGACGATAGTGGTGGTTTTGCCAAGATGATGCAGGACATCATCCCTCAGATCGGTTCCGGTTTTACAGGCCAGATCATGAGATGGATACGTAGTTTTAAGAAACCTGTCCTCACCACTACTTTCTCAGAAGAGACACCAACTTTACAGGACGGACAGCATCAATCATACCCTTCAGCTGATAGGGCCGCAAAGGTACTTGCCAAACTTGTGGAGTATAAAGAGTACCTTGAATCACAAGGTCATTATGAGAATAAGGAGTTCGACCCATTCGAGTTCTGGTGGGCCGGCCAAAATATGGAAAAAACGAAGAAGGAGTCGAAGAAATGAGCGAACCTGATATAGTAAAAGAATTGGACCCATTATTTAATCCGAAGACAGTTGCGGTTATTGGGGCTACAAACAACTTCAACAAATGGGGATTTTCGTCTTTCTCTAGCGCACTTGCTGGATCACAGACGGTTTACCCGGTGAACCGAAGAGAAGACAAGATCATAGGACACACGGCTTACAAGAAAGTGACCGATATACCCGATGATATTGACCTCTCGGTATTTGTCGTTCCGGCGCCGTCCTGTCCTGCTGTAATGGAAGACTGTGTCGAGAAAGGTGTAAAGGCAGCCGTTATTATATCTGCCGGTTTCAGAGAAGTTGGCGAGGAAGGCCAGAAGCTGGAAGATGAGGTCCTTAGGATTGCAAGAAAGGGCGGTATTCGATTTGTCGGTCCGAACTGTATGGGGATGTGGAGTGCAACCTCTGATCTCAGAGCATATATGTTCCCACTTCCGTCAAAACCCGGGCCCATAGCTTTCGTATCACAGGGGGGTAACCTCGGTGGCGCAGTCGTTATGTCTGCAATCACAAGAGGGCTTGGTTTTAGAAGATACATCAGCTGTGGTGCCACAGCAGACATACAGATGGAAGACTACATGGAGTACTTCGGTCATGATCCTGGCGTGAAGGTGATCCTTGCATACATAGAGGGACTAAACGATGGGAGAAGATTCATTGACAAAGTGAGTGAAGTTACAAAGAAGAAACCTGTAATTGTATTAAAACCGGGCAAAGAGGAAGCAACTGTTAAAGCTATCAGTGCACATTCCGGATCCCTTGCAGGAACTGCTATCATGCATGATACGGCATTCAATAAGTGTGGCGTTATACAAGCAGACGGACCTGAACAGATGATCGATATTGCCACAGGATTTTTGACCTTACCCCTTCCCAATGGAAGAAATGTTGCAATCATCACAGGGGGAGGTAGTTACGGCGTCATCTGTACCGAAGCCTGCGCGACTCATGATCTTGATGTAATCGAACTACCACAGGAAGCTTTGGATAGATTCGATAAGATATTCCCACCGAGATGGAGTCATGGAAATCCTGTCGATCCCGCAGGAGATAGAAACTTCATAGGATATCTAAAAGCACCGACGATGCTTCTTGAACTGGATGAGGTTGACGCGGTTATTTTCATGGGATTTGGAAGCCTTGCTGGTTTCTCATCTATGCTGACATCGGGAGGGATGGACTCAGTCATCCCCACATCAATGTTTTCTAATCTGAAAGGTATGGATAAGCTCCTTGAGGGATTCACATCAAAACTCGCTTCAGGAGAAGCACCCGATCTCAAGGCTGTAAGGCCGTTCTTGTCTGCATTTGGTGGTATGCTAGGTTCCAGTGCCGATGACATGGAGGAGTTCTTAGTTTCATTTACGCAGGATATGGACCCATCTTTACTAGGTGATATGTTATCTGCTTTCCCTGCACTTTTGAGTGGAGACACATCTCAGGTAGGTGATATGATCGAAAAGCTCGATCCTGCGCTCTCTGGTATGATAGCAGGGTGGATGGGTAAGTACAACAAACCGGTTCTTACAACGACTTTCTCTGAGACGGAGACTCGAATCATGGATGGTGTGTACACATACCCAACAGCCGGCAAGGTTGCAATAGTTCTCTCGAAGCTGGCTTGGTACAAGGAGTACAAAGAGAACCATGGCATACCTTTCGATCAGTTTGAGTTGTGTGAGGTCCTAAACACGAAATTGAATAAGAACAAATAAACGGGAATAGGATATCAAACGCATTGGAAACATATATATGGAAACGAGATGTTTCCGTATATGGGCCCGTGGCTTAGTCAGGAGTTATGAGGTAATTCCTACTCCCTAAAAAATTATTTTTAGATAGGATACAGCACCGGCCTTCTAAGCCGGGGATCGTGGGTTCGAATCCCACCGGGTCCGTCTGAAGGGGCTCTGCCCCTTCAACCCCGAGGGGTATTTGGAGGTTTTTGGGAGAGGGTAACTTGTGTTTTTTAATGAGAATACTTTCACCCCACGCTTGGCAAATGAGGCGTAAATCACGCCTCATACACCCATGTCCGATCTCCTACGGAGATCCGACTTTCATGCTTTCAGCGCCCGAAGGAGTATCTGGGTTTCTTTGACTAGGATCATGTATGATATATCGAAGTGGCATGATTCCTTACCAACCTTTTTTAAAAGGTTATTAACAAGCCCTGTACCTATAACAGTACCTGGCAAAGTACATAAATTTCACTCTTAACCTTTGCTCATTTATCCACCCATAACCTCGGCTTATTCACTCTTGCACATGTATTTTTACAAAAAAAAACATCACAAAGAGTATAGAAAAAAGAATAATAATCTCAAAAATCCCCCCAATTAAACCAAGCTCCGCTGGATGCCGCCTATCCCCCATAGATAACGAAAAGAAAAAACCCGTG
>JAXHUQ010000050.1:0-12029 GCA_034189535.1 Halobacteriota archaeon
CAGATATTGATGCCGGTCTTATGGATCTATTTGAGGCCTATCAAAGTCAGGCACTCGACCCAAACGTCAACCGAAAGCGGTTAATGGATGGGTGGAGGGCTTAAGCGATCACGAATGGATAGTGTCTATGTACCACAAAATATTTAAGTATTTACATATATTTACTATAATATGAGGCAGATTAAAGCTGTTTCCGGTGGAGAAATAATACTCAAAGACGAAGTTGAAGAGATATATTAAAAAAGAGTAACTCCCTATGGAAATGGGGCCAAAATAGACTCTCAAAAAAAATATATTGGAAAAAGGGTGTATGTAATCGTTTTAAAAGATTGAGTGGGGATTTTTGGTTGTAAGGTTGTTTTTTATTTTTGTCCCGTAGCCGCGCGCAACATTGCAACATTAATACTTTAAGAAAATTCATGGTTTGGATCAATTTTTTGACCGCCAGTACTTCTCCAAGTAGAATGAAAATAATGGATTAGTGGTGTGATATGAATGTGGGGATGTTAATGCTCTCTATACGTTCATTGATCATGCCTACTGAAACTATGGCACAGACGTACTTAAAATCAGGATTTAATGATAGCTACCACTCATCTGAACTCTGATACAAGATTATTTACCAGCCATCACGAAGGAGATCGAACTACAGAAGATGCAATAGCACTCTTTAATGATGTAGAGGCAAGACGGTCTACCAGTTTACCAATCCCGGTGTTCACATCTGATAGATGCCTTTGAAGAAGGGCTTGTGAACGTTTATGGCAACCTTGAGAGGCCGCCCTACAAAGGAATCGGAAGAAGGCCACTTCCTGTACCGGTCCCACACCGGGATTTGAAGTATGCACAGGTATGTAAGAAACGTGAGAGGGGGAGGGTTGTCGAAGTGGTTCAGCGTGTTGTTTTTGGTAATCCGGAAGAGGTATTAAGGCTATTGTGCGCGGATTCCGGGGTAATATCAACACCTCGTACATAGAACGGTTAAATCTCACAATTCGCAACTCTCTTGCAAGTAACCTTTTAAAAAGCTTAACCAAACTGCGTGGTATAGCTGAAAGCTATACCACTAAAGGGGTGTCAGAACACCCCTTTTTGATTAAACTTTGGTTTAAAGTTTAGGATGAAACAAACACCGGCTATGGCAGAAGGACTTACAGACCATATATGGACGCTGGGTGAACTGTTGACATTAAGGGTGCCTGTTCAATGATAGGGATACAGGACCGAAAAATAACCTATGCTGTTTAATCCATGATCGAATATATCAGAAGGTATAGAACCATAACCATCGCCAAAGCCTCGATTCTTTCCTCTTTTTTGAGGTAAACCTCCGATACAAGGAAGCTTTTATCCTTTGACCCTACAACGTCATTTACCACAAAGAAACTAACACTCCCCCATCACACCAAAATCCACCCAATACATTGTCCCGTTTAACAGATGACCATCCAATTATCCCTCTCATATAAAAGTTCATTTAATAAATATTAAATTTAAAATAATAAAAATCAAATAAAAGGAATTATAAAACTCCTTATCGTGTTATATTGAATATATCAATCTATTTAGACTAACTGAATATCAAATGGGGATTGTTAGGATAAATAATTAAGGAAATTGGCAGAATACACGCTCAACGTAAATCTCTTTAAACTAAATATGTTTTACTTTTTGATTTTAAAAATGAAAAATATTTGTATAATGCAATAGAACTGACCGATATGATAAAAAGAAAAATTTTGGCATTGATAGCTTTAGTAGCAATAGTGGCGACTGTGGCGTTCACAGGATGTGTTGAGGAGGGAGAATTAACTGAGCCTTCTTCAATTACAGTCTATTCAGGCGCTGGAATGAGAAAGCCAATGGATGAGATTGGAACCTTGTTTGAGCAGAAATACGGTGTTTCCGTGAAATATATTTATGGTGGTTCTAATACGCTCCTAAGCCAGATGGAATTAACGCAACAGGGTGACGCTTATATGCCTGGTGCTACTATGTACATCGAGACTGCCTCGGAGAAGGGGCTTGTGGGGGTTTATCAGAAGCTTATCTGCTACCACATACCAATTATAACAGTTCCCAAGGACAATCCAGCCAATATAACCTGTCTGGAGGATCTGGCCAAGCCCGGGGTAAAGTTGGTTTGGGGAGACCCTGAAGCTGCGGCAATAGGCAAGACTGGTAAGAAAATACTTGAGAAAAATGGCATCTACGAAGAAGCGTGGGCAAATGTTATCGCCACGTTGCCAACCATGAACGAGGTCATGATGCAGACAGCTATGGGCCAGGCCGATGCATCGATAAACTGGTGGGACACGGTAAAATTTGTTGAGGACATTGATGTCATTGAGATCCCAAATGAACAGAACAATATCAAGATAATACCTATAGGTGTTACAACCTTTTCCAAAAACCCGGAGATTGCCAGGAAATTTGTTGATTTCTGTGCTTCTGAGGAAGGTAAGGCAATCTTTGAGAAACATGGCTTTGTAACATATCCAAATGAGGATTATGAGTAGAGACATGAATAATGTCACATACAGACCGATATGCATTAAAGCATTTCAAAAATCTAATCTAATCGATTTCTCTTTTGCGTATGGAGCTAGAGATTTGTATATAGTTAAATGTGGATCTGGCAAGTATAAACCAGAATATAGGAGTAAATATGATGTTGAATAAATTAAAGCAGTCAAGAATCAAGCTAATTACGATACTGTTTAGTTTTATACTCACTTTTTTTATTTTGCTACAGATTATATGCGTTGTTACACATACCACGCCATATGCACTGATAACGAGTGTTCTCTCCGAGGAGATACAATTTGCCATAAAATTGAGTTTGACAACGGCTATTGTATCCACTATTATATGTATCTGTGCCTCCATACCGGCGGCTTATGCACTTGCTCGATATGACTTCTTTGGCAAGAGTTTTGTTAATACGATACTGGATGCGCCGCTGGCGCTACCACCACTGGTCGCCGGTGTGGGTTTGTTGATTCTATTTGGCACAACCTCATTTGGCAGAGATCTTACAGAAGCCGGGCTTGTATTTGTGTTCACACCGCTTGGAATTATAATTGCCCAGTTTTTTGTCAATGTTCCATTCATGTTCAGGATACTACGGGGGACATTTCAGGGCATAAATCCAAGGTATGAGCACGTAGCTGAAACGCTTGGTTGTACAAAGGCACAGGCATTCTGGCATGTAACACTACCGATGTCGAAGAATGGGCTCTTAGCAGGCTCTGTTATAACGTGGTCAAAGGGAATAGGTGAGTTTGGAGCCGCACTAATGGTCGCTGGAGCAACTAGAATGAAGACAGAGACCTTGCCCATCTCATTGTATCTGAACATGTCCTGTGGGGAGCTCGATTTAGCCATAGCATCTGCAACAATATTGATTGTAATATCACTTCTTTCACTATTTATTTTTGAAAGGTATGGTGGGTTTGCCCGTGTATTTTAAAAACCTTTGAAGACGCAAGATACGGAGAAATACCAAGATGATAAGATTAGAGAATATATCAAAAGATCTGGGTGAGTTCGTCTTACGGGACGTTAGCCTCGAGATAGAAACTGGCGAGTATTTTATGGTACTGGGCCCCACCGGTGCAGGAAAAACAATCTTACTTGAAACGATAGCAGGCATATATAAACCCGATAATGGCAGAATATTTCTTGACAGGCACGATATCACAGATATCCCACCAAGGGAGCGAAGGATTAGTATGGTCTACCAAGATTATACACTCTTCCCGTTTTTGACGGTAGAAGAAAATATAGGTTTCGGGCTAAAGCTGAGAAAGATAGAAAAAAGAGATATTAAGCGCAGGGTGGATGAGCTTGCAAACATGATGGGTGTTTATCACTTGTTGCACCGCTATCCTGGGACATTGAGCGGTGGTGAACAGCAAAGAATTGCCATTGCAAGAGCATTGATTACAGATCCAGATATCCTGCTTTTAGACGAGCCATTGAGTGCGCTGGATATGCAAACATCAGAAAGATTGCGCATAGAACTGGAGAAGATACATTCGATTACAAAAACCACCACAATTCACGTAACGCACAGCTTTGAAGAGGCTTTCTTGCTCGGAAGCCGGATGACAGTAATGAACAAGGGGGAGATTCTTCAGGTGGGTGAGCCAAATGAGGTATTCAGAAAACCCAATTCTGAATTTGTCGCCGACTTCCTTGGTGTTGGAAACTGCTTTCAGGGAGAATCGCTTATTACTGAAAATATTGCCAGCATTGATATTGGTGGCATTAAGATCATATCTACCACGCTTGAACCCGGAAATGTTCATCTATCTGTTAGACCTGAAGATATATTGGTCTCAAAAGAAAAGATTATATCAAGCGCGAGGAACTCATTTGATGGGAGAATAGAAAGCATAACAGATGCCGGAACCATCTTCAGAATTGCAGTTGATGTTGGTATTGATAATCCCTTTATTGTGGTAATAACAAAGCAATCGTGCGATGACATGAAGTTGAAGGAAGGAATGAGAGTATATATTGCATTTAAGGCATCAGTAGTGCATATTTTTTAAATCTTTGGTATATGTGCTTTTGAGAGATAATTGCTTTTAAGTTTTGTTTTTAGACCAGTAATATAGCGTCTTAAAATCCTTTGAATTGTCTATCCTTGGAGATCATCTTCTGATTGATAGACCTCGCACTTGCAAATATGATCCGATCGATGATTTCAAAATTCATCTCGTTTCGTTTCGCCTCAAATGTAGTTTTTGCAGCATCGTGGCAGATGTTAGACGTCAGATCAACATTATTAGCAATCTTCTCAATATCCACCTGCCAGATCTCAAAATCCCTTCCCTCTCGCTTGCATCACATTGCAACCTCTACATGAGTAATAATTGAAATAAAAGCATCTTCATCTTTTATAAGATCGAAGACCATTCTAACCTCCTTAGTTCCGAGAAATAGCTCAATTACCGCACTAGTGTCTAAAAAAATTAAAGCAACCTGCCTCCACGATCTTCCCTTTCAGCAAGAGTATCAAACGTCTCATATCCCTGATCTTTGCTATACCATGCCTTAAAAGCTGATTTTAGCATAGAGCTGCGAAGGGGGGTATTTTGGGCCATATTTAGTAGCCATATATTGAGCCAAAGGCGAGGCAGGATTTGAAAAAAACCACAAAGTTCTGAAATCGGCCCCCCTTACCACTCAAACATATTATTTTGCCACCTTTTGAGCATTGGAATAAACTGCCTTGTCTGCTCAATTTTTGCTTCTGGTATTTGCATTTGCTTCATAATTCCGGCACATTTCTCAATCATCTGATCCATGCTTATGTCTGGCTCGGTAAATTTACCATCTTTGAGGCAATATTGGCAATATTCGTTGTTTTGGCTTCCATCAGCATTCGCACCAAAATCTTCCGGCTTTTGCATGGGCATGGCACAACTTTGGCAAAATGGGCCATTGGGTTCTTCCGTACTCATATCTCGTTCACCTCCTTTGGTTCGGTGTTTCGTATATAGTTATTGATAGATATTTTCACACCATTAAAGGTTAGGGTAAAATTTTAAAGAACGTTTTCGAAAGTATGCAGAACTCGCCGAAGGCAGGTTTGAGTGGATCATAATAGGTCAAAGCGATCAAGGTTCATCACCTTACTCCAAACCGCCACAAAGTCTTGAAGGAACTTCTCCTGTGAGTCTTCACATGCGTAGACTTCTGCGAGGGCCCGGAGTTGGGAGTTTGAACCGAAGATTAGGTCGACACGGGTGCTGGTCCACTTGAGTTCGCCGCTATTGCGATCGCGACCCTCAAACAGATCTTCGTCTTCGGGGGTTGCCTTCCACACAGTGCTCATATCAAGCAGATTCACGAAGAAATCATTGGTAAGAGTTTCTGGCCGCTTAGTGAAGATGCCGTGCTGGGATTTTCCGAAGTTGGCATTCAAGACACGCATCCCGCCAAAGAGAACTGTCATCTCAGGAGCAGTAAGTGTTAAAAGTTGCGCACGATCAACAAGCATTTCCTCTGCCGATACGGCGAATTTGGTTTTGAGGTAGTTACGGAATCCGTCTGCAGCTGGTTCGAGTACGGCAAAGGACCCCACATCGGTTTGCTCCTGCGATGCATCAGTGCGTCCTGGCGTGAAGGGGACGATCACATCATGACCGGCGTTTTTTGCAGCTTGCTCTACACCTGCGCATCCTCCAAGGACAATCAAGTCTGCAAGCGAAACCTTCTTCCCTTCCGACTGCGCGCTGTTGAACTCCTCTTGGATATTCTCAAGAGTCTTAAGCACGGTCTTCAGTTGGGCCGGCTGGTTGACTTCCCAATCCTTTTGTGGCGCAAGACGAATGCGCGCACCGTTAGCACCACCACGCTTGTCGGAGCCGCGGAATGTGGATGCTGATGCCCAGGCGGTCGAGACCAGTTCCGAGATCGACAGGCCAGAGGCAAGGATTTTGGACTTTAGAGCTGTAATATTCTTCGCATCAATCAATTCATGATCTACGGCGGGAACCGGGTCTTGCCAGATCAATTCCTCTTCCGGGACCTCTGAACCGAGATATCGCGATCTTGGGCCCATGTCACGGTGTGTCAGTTTGAACCACGCCCTGGTAAATGCGTCCTCGAAATCCTTGGGGTTCTGCTGGTACCGACGCGCGATCGGCTCGTAAATAGGGTCGAAGCGAAGGGAGAGGTCCGCCGTGGTCATCATCGGCCGGTGCTTCTTCGCCGGGTCGTGCGCGTCAATCACCATGTCCTCTTCGGCCACGTCCTTCGCCAACCACTGATGCGCGCCGGCCGGACTCTTGACCAGTTCCCACTCATATTTGAACAGCACGTTCAGATAGCCCATGTCCCATTTGATCGGGTTCGGCTTCCAGGCGCCCTCTATACCGCTCCCGATCGTATCGCCACCCTTGCCGCTCCCGAAGCCGCTCTTCCAGCCGAGGGCCTGCTCCTCGATGGGGGCGGCTTCAGGTTCCGGACCGACAAGAGACGCATCACCTGCACCATGGCACTTTCCGAAAGTGTGCCCTCCGGCGACCAGCGCGACGGTCTCTTCGTCGTTCATCGCCATGCGCGCGAATGTCTCCCGAACGTCACGGCCGGAGGCAACAGGATCCGGATTACCATTCGGGCCTTCCGGGTTAACGTAGATCAGGCCCATCTGCACGGCAGCGAGTGGATTCTCGAGATCCCGATCACCGGAGTAGCGATTGTCGCCTAGCCACTCGCTCTCGGTTCCCCAGTAAATATCCTCTTCCGGTTCCCAGATGTCCTCACGCCCGCCACCGAAACCAAAGGTCTTAAGTCCCATCGATTCAAGTGCACAGTTGCCAGCAAGGATCATGAGATCGGCCCATGATATCTTCTTTCCGTATTTCTGTTTGATCGGCCAGAGCAGACGGCGCGCCTTGTCTAGGTTCACGTTGTCGGGCCAGCTGTTGAGGGGTGCAAAGCGTTGGGTGCCGGACCCTGCGCCTCCGCGACCGTCGCCCATTCGGTAGGTGCCTGCGCTGTGCCACGCCATCCGGATGAAGAGCGGTCCGTAGTGACCGTAATCTGCCGGCCACCAGTCTTGCGAGTCGGTCATAAGTGAAAAGAGGTCTTTCATGAGGGCCTTTAGATCGAGTTTCTTGAATTCCTCTGCATAATTGAACTTTTCGCCCATCGGATTGCTCATCTGAGAGTTCTGATGAAGAATCTTGAGGTTCAACTGGTTTGGCCACCAGTCCCTATTCGACATGCCACCACCGGCTGTAGATCCCGTTACCGGGCATTTGCTATCTTCATTCATAACGTTTCCTCCTCTCCTTTCAGGTTTAAATTTGTATATCTAATTTAGCGATATATACATTTGACACGTTAGACTAACAGCTATTTAATCTTTTCCAAAAATTCAATAATAAAAAGGTGATAATTTCTTTGGAAATACATCTTATGATATTTATTATTGCTATTTAAAACAATATTATTGATTCAAACTAATTTTTCCATGAAGAAACATAGCTAAATGAGATTTAACATATTATAAAACCGTTGAAACGTTTAAAACGTGTTACATCTTATTTAAAAAAAAATTGATGTCTCGCAACTAAACTTGCCATGAAAACCCACCCAAATTAACCTGATATTTACCCTCCCCAGCTACATATCAGGTCTAAGGAGGAGGTATCAGACCGATCAAACCTTGGGCAAAAAGCCCGTGAAAAAAGCGGGTCATCGCTCAACGATCGCTTAGGTGAATATTCTGTAGCACGTAGCAAGTTGCTCAAACAATCAGCAAATCGGCGGAAAAGATGTAGAGAGTGGTAGAGGTATGGGGTAGGGGATAGGTAGAGAAAGGATGCAAGAAGTGATAAGAGGCAGTATCTTAGAAAAAGAGCAATAAAATCTGATATTCCTGTGAATAACCGAAATTGTAAAGGGCGGACACGTGGTAGACCTACAAGATTTGATTGCGAAGCCTATAAGAGGAGGGTTTCATTTGGGGGATTCAACGCTTGGATAGAGTTTTTTAAAGGAGTGATGGTGAGGTTTGAACGCTTGGAGGTATGTTTCATGGTTGTCCCCAATCTGGCATTAATCAAGATGATCATGAGGGTTTTGAAATGGGTTTTGATATTCATCTCATTTAAGTTTCCTCTTTTGGTTCATCTTCTAATTTATCACCTTCAGACTCCACTTCCTTCTTTGTTGGAAGATCAATTTTAAGCTGTTTTGCAATATCCACAAAGATTGCTTGTGCTTCTTTATTTAATCCATCGTTCCATGCACCAGTAACACGATTTTCGAAATCAGTCTTCGATTCTTGTGGACATTTATTGAGGATTTCTGGACAAACTGAAAGCACTTCACTCAACCATTTTAACTCAATATCACTCATCCTTTCGATAAATTGTTTAAACCCATTACGAACCAGAGAATCTGCAATACCAGTTAGAAAATCGCAGTTTTTCAGTTCTTCGCCATAAACTTCTAAGACCTTTTCTGTAGTCTTATCTGATGATACAATTATATCAAGGAGATTTCTTAAAAAGGTATTCTTGGAGTCGGTATCGAGGGCATCACATAGATATTTCCATCTATCTTTGGAAAATTGAAAATCTAAACTTCCACCTATGAGAGACCCTGCATGATCAAAGAGAGCATCTTGCAAGGAAATGGAAAGATTAAGTTGAATTCCTGATCCAACCAGGTCAATAACCAACTCTATAAGCTGTCCAGCATTTTGTAGTTCAGAAACCCAAATCTCCTTGTCAACTTTCTTCATACCGTTAATCAAAAATTCAATAAATTTTTGATAATTCTTTTCCTTATTAGCTCTGAATACAATCAGATATATCTTGCTGAAACTAACGTCAAAGCCATGATCAACAAGACTATCGACCAATGAACTATTCTGAATTGATTGTTCAATTAATCCCTTAAACGTACCCTCTGACAGCTCTTGTGATAGAGGTTGGTGTTGTGAAAGAATAAGAGATGGATGTAACAATTCATGAGCATCATCTCGTTTTGCAATAACTTCCATGGTTGCACTTACAAAATCAGAAGTGCTTGGATTTTCCTCAGGTAGTTTTAAAAGATCTTCAATAGACCAAAACTGAATTACGAGTTCTGCAAATTTTTTAACTGTACCGGAGTGTTGAGCGGGAGCCCCCAGAATACTTTTAAAATTATTAAAACCTGCTTGAGAATTCCCAACATGCTGTTGAACATTTCCTCCAGGGATCGTTTTTAAAAGAGGGATGAGGCAGATAGCAGTTGTCATCTGATTATTAGATCCAAATACTTTATGAAAATGGTGGAGTAGGTGTCCTTGGGATGCAAGAGATGCCAAATCTCCATCTGCTTGAGACACCCCCTCCTGTTTAAGATATAACAGCGCATTTATGTTTGCTTGTATTTCAGGAGGCTCTAAGTTATTTGACGCCTGAAGCCGTTTATTCAAAGCCGTTATGAGATCGCCCCATTCCCAATCATTCCTAGTTCCCAACATTACTTTCACAGCGTTACTATGTGTATTGTCAAATGAACCTTCATTTGATACTTTGACTAATTCTGCGACAATTTCAGTTGATTCTGATGTTGTTTTAAAGTATGGTTGAATCTCATTCCACTCAGGTTTCTCACAGAGATTGGATATTAATTCGAGATAAGTCGATGCAGGACAATCGACGTAAAAGTGTTCGTTGATTATATCCGAATAGTTATTACTCAAAAGTTCCGTTAAAACAACAAAAACACCGCTAAGCCAATTATCAATCAAATCATGATCCGTTTTTTTCTCTTCTGCTTTGGGTTTTGGAATTGATTTTACAACCAATCCGACGATTTTTTGGGCAAATTCGGAATTTTGTTTGTGTTTAAATAATTGAATAAGTCCCTTTCCTGCTTTTTCATCAAGTGCCGTAAAAGACTCGACATTTTCTACGCCGATACAAAGTAAATCCCAAATATGCTTCCAACTCAGATCATTAATTTGTTCAAGTTCAGACAGTGTGTGAGCCGCTATACAGATAGTTCGCTCCTCCTTAATTGACCAATCCATGTATTCTTCATCAACAACATGTTCACATACTTGAACAAAACCTGGTAAGCCACATAGTTCTTTTATACTATCAACATCACCATTATTAAGCGCTTTTTCAATATGTGGTCCCATCAAAATTTGATATGCCTCCTCTTCTTCCACATTAAAATGAAGCGCAGCTAATTGTTGCCTGTAATCAGGATTAATTAATTGTAACTCATTAGAATTCAGAAAATCACCTTTTATGAGTTCTTCCTCAAAATCAAAATCGTTTCGTTGGAGGATGACATAAAGTGCTTGAATCAGTAGTTTTATTTCGTCATGCCATTGTCTGTGTATTGATCCGATCTGATTGACAAACAATTTCAAATCACGAGGTGTGGGTAATTTTTTGTTAGCTAAACCACGTAACCTATACAGGCGATATACCTTGTGAAAATCTCCAGAATCGTGATCAGGAAATGCTCCTTTAAGTTGACTTAACAGAAAATCTTTCCACGAAGTTAGTACAGGGGGAGCAACATTGAATGTTATTTGAAAACTTTTGTCTGAAAATGATTTGGAAATATTTCCATCGTTACCTGTTTTATTCTCACTTATATTACTATCAAGTTGCCATAAGCGATCTAAAGCAGTTGGGTCAAATGGCACAAGAAGCCATAAACGTGAAAGCCAGTCAACACTGCTTGGATTAGAGTTGAAATCGAAAAAGGTTCGCATTGTTGCCCATATACCAAGTGCATCTTTGGCATCAACTCTATCAAGGTTGTCAATAACGATGAGTAATTTACGACTTTCCTTGCTTAATGCATCATCCAGCAATTCTTTAAAAAAATCTTGGAACTCTATCGAAGTAGGGTCTGGAGTCGTACATGTCTCAGAGTTATTTATTGTTTTTGTACGATTGGCTAGTAAGGAGAGTATATTGTTATCTTCTTTATTTGTATCTTCTTTATTTGTATCTTCTTTATTTGTATCTTCTTTATTTGTATCTTCTTTATTTGTATCTTCTTTATTTTTACATTTTTCACGTATCCAAAGAAGTATAACCGCATATAAAGGTAACCATACGAGTATAAATCCAATAAGCGGTATCCACCGAGTAACATTTGTGGAACCCAATAATGAAAGGAAAACAAGACCTATGGGCACAAAAAATGTTGCCAATGCAAATATTTGGCCTACAGGAGTTAGCACAGGGGTCGATGTTACTGTTTGATATATCAATTTCCGAGAAAGTTTGAGCTTCTCTTTTTCCCATTTTTCTTTTTTAATCCTTCCGTTTTCTGTAAAGAAATCAATAAGTTGTTCAAGAAAAGTACGCCTTAGTGGATCCCCTTCATGTGCCCATGCGTCAAATACAAATACTTCGGTATCAGATTGCTCCATCTCTTTTTTTAGTATTTCAACGACAGTTGATTTTCCACACCCCCAAGAACCAGTAAGTGCTATGGACTTACCACCGGACTCCTCATCTATGAGTTGAGCAATCGCT
>JAXHUQ010000051.1:0-11891 GCA_034189535.1 Halobacteriota archaeon
AAATGACATCATCGAGAACTTTATTTAGCATCTTCCAGGCATAGTATCTCCTGATATGTCCGCCTTTATATATTTCGCTCTTCGTTGTAATAGGCGCCCAATCGACGAATACCATAGTCATTGTATTAATACCTCAAAAAGAACCTAAAATCTCAATACCATGTCCAATTGTGGTAATATAAGCTTTGCTATCTATCCCATAATCTCTAAATGCGTCGGACATGGTAGAAGCAACATTCTCCCTAAGTTCCAACGCACATACCGCAATTACAGTAGGACCTGAGCCGCTTATTGTAACTCCCGAAGCGCCTGATCCAAGGGCAGCTGCCTTGACCTCTTTATATCCAATGATAAGGTCTTGTCGCGATGCTTCGATCACCCTATCCTTCATGCTCGATCCTATGATTTTTATATCACTTTGCATGATACCGGCAACCATCATCGAGGCACTACCGATGTTGAATATGTGATCATTCAATGATACCGACTCCGGTATAATTTCTCTTGCCTTTTTTGTGTTGACCTCAAGATTAGGATGTACTGCTACGATACCGATATTCTTTGGATTGAGCGAGATCGCCCTCCCATCATGAACAATGGTAAATCCCCCCAGTAGAGCAGGTGCTACATTATCTGCATGTTCCACTCCCGCTGATGCGACCTCGCCCTTGGCTGCAAACCGGATCAGATCTTCGGATGAGAGTCCCAGATCAAAGATTTTGTTCAATCCAAATGCGGTTCCGGCAGCAGGAGCAGCACTACCTCCCAGACCACTATTTGACGGTATCTCTTTATGAATCGTAATCTTTACATCGCACTTAAGCTCCTGCGCAACAATCCCAGCAGTATTATGTATAGGATCGGTCGGTATACCATCCGAGTTTTTACCCTTCATAACTACCTCTATCGAATCCGATACCTCAAGCTCAACGATATCAAAAGGTACCTCCAGGGCCATTCCGAATACATCGAAACCGGCTCCAACATTTGCCGTGGTTGCCGGGACTTTTAACTTTAAATATTCTATCTTTTGACCGTTCATAAATCGCATACCAAACTATTAATGTCTTCAAGTTATATTCGTGGGATATGGGTAAAGTACTGGTTACAGGTGGACTCGGACAGATCGGCAGCTACATCGTCGAGAGGCTGTCAGATATGCATAAAGTCACAGTAATAGATAACTACTCATTCCCTGCCAAAGAGGAGGTACCGGATGGTGTTAATGTAATACGGGCTGATGTTCAGGATCCGAATATACAAAAAGTTGTCTCGGAAAATGATGTGATAATACACACAGCCGCCCAAATAAGCGTTGAAAGATCGACACGAGATCCTCTTTTTGATGCTCTAAACAATATTAACGGAACAATAAATTTACTCGAAGCAGCAAGGTCAGGGGCAGTAGAACGCTTTGTTTATCTCAGCTCAGCCGCGGTATTTGGAGAACCTGTAAAATTACCGATCGATGAGCTGCATCCACAGAACCCTCTATCACCCTATGGGGTAAGTAAACTGGGAGGTGAGAAGTACTGCATGGCCTACCACAGCACGTATGGGCTTGCAACTGTCTGCACCAGACTTTTTAACATCTATAGCCCCAGACAGAATCCGAATAATCCGTATTCCGGTGTTATTTCAAAGTTCATCGATCGTGTAACGGAATGCAAACCGCCGGTTATATTTGGTGATGGATCTCAAACTAGGGACTTTGTATCGGTTCATGATGTTGTTGATATGATCACTATTGTGATGGAAGAAGAAGATGCGATAGGCGAAGTCTATAATGTAGGCACAGGCAGTAAGATAGATATTTATGATCTTGCGAAACTCGTAATCGAGCTTTCCGGTAAAGATCTTGATATTGAGTATTGTGAGTCGCGCAAAGGAGATATAGTTGAAAGTTATGCCGATATCTCAAAGGCAAAGAAGATAGGATACCTACCAAAGATCAAATTGAGAGAAGGATTAATGGATATGATCTCTTAAACCTCGATCTCGTTTATCGCATCCGCTGAATACACCGCCCCTCTTATCACACCAACTAAGGTCAATTCTGATACGGTGAAAGATCACATTTACAATGATGAATTGATAAAGCCCTCAGAAACGTTACAGTACTTCTGCACTATCTTTATAAATATCCTCCTCTGGTCATACTCTGTCATCGAATATCGGTCATCAAAACCATCAATACTTTTAAGTTCTCTTGCGATCAAACGCAATTGAACCTTTGTCATATTTGGAAGAGACTTGCTCATGCTTGCAAGAATATTGGTGTAATAGCCTATGCTCTTAGCCTTTTCATCGTTAAGATTCTTTACGGACCCACAATAAATGCAGTGAGGGTGTGACCTGAGGTCATGCTCTTTACCCTCAGATACGTACTCGAGCCAATCGTTATTTACAGAGCTGCAGTCTTTGTGGTCACACACCATGTTACTTCACTTTTTGATAAGCTATAACGATATTATGAGAAGAGACTCCCATTCAATGTGCTTTACTTATGATACTATAACGATGGTACAACTTTAAAGCTTTATGGCCATATATCAGTCACAAGGATGTGATATCATATCAAAAGATACAAATGCCACAGTCTGTGGGCTATGTTGCCTTGCCTGTGACTTTCAAGGAAAACTATGTATAAAACCTTGTTCAGCTGCAAGAGGAAAGATGAGATGGGGGCAATGTCAGATATATTTATGTTGTGAAGATAAAGGTTACGAGCATTGTGGTCTATGCCCTGATTTTCCCGGCTGTGAACCGATGGTAGAGATTGAAGGCATCGAGAAGCGTCTGAACATTCCTATCGATAACAAGTTGCGGATGAAGAATCTGAAACGCAGAATGGAGCTTGGAACAAAAAATTGGATAGATGAGATGGTAGAAGAGTATAAAAATAGAGACCGGCAAAAGATATAATATATTTGAATCTAAGATATTAGATGATGTCAGACGCAAAGAACTTAACCATATTCCTTCTGATTCTTGCATTATTCTTAGGTGCAACGGTTGAGATAACAGAAGGCTCAGTACTTGTAGGAGTGCTGCTCTTTGCAATAGCAATTATTCTAATCTCAAGAGTCAGGTTCGGTAAGTCATATAGTGTCGATCGGTCCAGGGTTCGTATGTTTCTTGGGATAGCAATTATAGCCGCGGACGCCATATACAATATCTATTCCGGCAACCAGCTAGGAACGGTAGACATAATGACGTTTCTTCTGGGACTATCCCTCATAGCTTACGATCTGAAGAGCGAGGATGCCCGTAGGATGGGTAAGTTCGGCGCTTACATGTCTGCAACATTTCTTGTATTGTACATCATATTCTATGATTTCTTCGGAATATTTGAGACTGACGTAATTCACTTGTTTGATCATTACTTCGTCTTAATTCCATCCATTACGCTAGTAAAAGCACTCGGAATACCCGTGGAGGTTATTGCAACGGAGACTGTGTACGTCGGTGGTATTGAAGATATGAGTGTCATAATCGGTGGTCCGTGTTCCGGCCTCTACTCTATGTTTCTTCTTGTTGGCATCATGGTCGCTTACACCAGAATCGAGCCGATAGAGCAGAGGATCTTCTACTCGATGCTTATGATATCTGTTGTTGTATCTTACGTTGCCAATCTGTTGCGTGTTACAACGCTATATGTCGTTGCGTATAACTATGGTAGTGAAGCCATGTTTACTGTCCACACACACCTTGGCTGGATAATATTTGCTGTTATCGTGACAGCTATCCTTTACGTTCTTGACAGGATGAGTCTTGTCAGAACTCCCGATCAATCTTAGATCTCAGTATCCCAAACAGAACTGCGAAGATGACAAGAACCAGGCCCAGTAGGGGCACAGAGATCATTATAGCTCTCTGAAAGACGAAATCACGTGAAATTAAAGTGTCAAGTCCAATTATTATTACAATGAAGGATAGGTAAAATAATAGGCTGTAAAATAGCGTTCTTCCTAAATCAGAGACTCTTACCATTACTTGCCTCCCGAATATTTTAAACGCCTCACTCTTTTTTGCACGCTAGGGTGGGTTCTGAACAGCAGGTTGTACGTCGGAAGATCAAGGCCTATCAACTTTTTAAAATTAACTCTGAGCGGGCTTACCATGAATAGATGTACATAGGATGGATTCGCGTGATACTCGTTTGAGATCAATTCGGTATGCAACTTCTCGATTGCGCTAATTAGCTTTCGTGGGTCGGAAAGCATACTGAAAGCGAGTACATCAGCCTTAAATACGCTTGATTCTTTTGAAGTGAGTTGAATTATGAGGGCGACCGGAGGTGCAACAAGGCCCATCACAAAGAACTTTACAAGCATCGGTCCAGGATCGTCTTCCTGTCCGAAACCGGTAAATATTGATGCCCACATAGCAATAGTCGCAAGTGCAGTAATAGAGCCACAGACCATCGCAACGACAGTATTACTCAGTGTATCTCCGTTTTTCATTCGTGACATCTCATACGCAAAGGCTGCTTGCAACTCATCTTTCTCGAGTAGTTCATCTATTTTACCGGTCATAACGATCGAAGCGCTTTTTTCTGACCTTCCCACTACCATGAGATTGGGCATAGGCACGTCCGAAGTGTAAACTTTTGGCATGGGGATATCAAATGACACTGAGAGTTCACGAGCAATCTTTAAGATACCATCACTATCCACCTCTAATGATCTTGCATGATACCTGTGAAGCAACACTTTATCGCTGCTCAGATAAATGAACATGAATAGAAACGTCATTATTACCGATACCAAAATGAGCAAGTGCACCTCAAGACCTAAGATTCCTCCGATAAACCATCCTGCGACAAGAAGAGGAATCGAGATCAGGATCCATACTACTAGAAATTTTGTAAGGGCTTTCATCCTCTATACCACACTCGAAACCGATTTTATCATAACATCATCCCAGTACACTCTCACTTCGCCTTCGTCAAAATTCTCCTTAGCATAGACCCGAAGCGAAAGCTTATTATCTCTTGAAGTTATGTAGACGGGAAGTCTGCCATCTTGCCAATCCTCGTCTCCGGCCAGGTCGTCCTCCCACACTACCTTATCATTCAGAAGGACCTGTTTTGATATATTTGTGGCGTTACTGTCCGTATATGTATCTTCGACATTGAAAGAAATTATTAGAACGCCGGGATAAGAACTACTCGTGAAGTCTTGATGTATGGTGCTGTAATCACCTTTGTTTAATCCTCTTTGCGCCTCCATCAAGTAGGAGTAATTTCCTGATGTGGAATCACGACTTGAGTAATCATTTTTAAAAGCACCTCCATAACCAACAGACCATGATGACCTAGATTCCATATCTTCATTATCTATGCTTGGCAGAGGATTCTTTATCTCATAATCAAGAAGCGATTCCATATCACCACCATCCAATTCAGAAGATACCATCAAATGGGTGGATTTATATGGGGTGCTGTCACTTGAGGACCTGAAGAGCAAGAAACGAAGCATCAGATCATCGCCTGCAATATCCGGTATCAAGGTGATGTTTTTTACCCACTCTGAACCATCTTCAAGCCATATATTTTCTCTTTTGATCAGGCTATCACCAAGTCTTATCTCCAAAGCATAGTTTAAGGGAACTCCTTCGTTGTTCTCTATCTTTACGGTGGCAAGTGATGGTTTTCCAAGATATAATCTCTCCAATCTAAGCTCGCCACCCTCTAAATTGAGTACGGAGAACTTGGTTGGTACCTCTTTTGTAACGTCTTGTACAGGTTCGATCATCACATCATCCCACCAGACTTTGATAGGAAAACCGCTCACTTCCCTTTCAGAAGATAGTCTAAGTTCAAGTTTATTTTTACCGGGAAGAAGTGTGACCGGTACTTTCACATGCTGCCACAATTCATCTCCTGCCACATCATCCGTCCACAATTCATGCCCGTTTAAGACGAGTTTCTTTGTTATATATCCACCGCTACTGGAGATATAAGAATCCTTTGCGCTGAATGAGACGACCACGACTGCGGGTCCTTCGTCCATTACGATCTCCTGGAATATTGATCCGTAAGATTCGGACTTAAGGGTCCTGTCCCCTCTCAACTCCAGTTCATATGATCTTGAAGGAGAAGTACTGAAAGCATCAGAGTATCCACCGGTGATGTTAACACTACCGTAGTACAACCAACCACTATCAGATTCCATATCACCGTTAGCTAATACCGGTAACTGTGAAACTTCATACTCTTTTAGCAGATCCATATTCTGGTAATTTATCTCTGACGATACCCAGAAGTCGATATTTTTGTAGACCTTATCCAAATCACCGTCCTTGAAGAGGAGGAACTCTAGTTTTTGAAGAGGACCTATCTGGTTGGGTGTAAACATTATGTTATGTTTCACATCCTTACCATTCTCAAGGCCAATATCATAGCTTTCGAGTGTGTATCCGTTCATGCGTACCTGTAGAGTATAATTCGTGTATCTCCCTTCCAGATTTGCAACCGATGCGATTAAGGAAACGGGTTCACCGAGGTATAGGTTCTTCGGGAGATAGTCACCATCATTTTGATCAGTTATTCTAAATTGAGTGGACTGGCCTTTTGTAATAGCTGAAATATGCCTTATCTCGACATCGTCCAGCCAGATGGTAACAGGATAATTTTTTGCCCCTTCCTTTGCATACAACCTGAAATAGAGCCTGTTGGGACCTTCGTCCAGTGTCATAGGTATTGTAATATCCTCCCATCCTTCCACTCCTGCAACATCATCTTCCCATATTACAAGATCATTTAACAGGACCTGCTTGAAGAATATTCCTTCGGAGCGGTTTGAATCGTAAGAGTCACTTATCTTAAATGATAATGCCGCAAGCCCCTCTTTGGAGTCGATATCTTGGTATAATCCCGCACTGTATCCCGGGTATATCATTGTATTTGATGGATACTGTATCCGGTACATCCCTCCGGGAAGCCCTTTTAGTTCGACATCAAGAGGGGCTTTCATGGAACTTCCGATATCAAACTCAATCTCTTCTGCATATATCTTTGGGAGAACATTCAACCACAGATGACCTGGTGGCACTTCAACCTCATAATAACCAGATTCATCGGCAATCGCGGATTCTTCAAAATCATGATGGTTGCTAATATGTAGCTCCATACCCGTAACTACGGTACCATTATATGTGACATACCCATAGATCTTTGAAGGCGGAGGCGCTTGATTTAGAGAAATATTAACCATCTTTTCTTCGCCATAGTCTATTGAAAACAGACTCTCGTTCCAGAAGTATCCTGATTTGTCAGCCCTCAGTCCCATATCTCCGGCGATGGTTTTAAGCTCGAAGTATCCTGTCGAGTTACTACTTGTCCGGTTACGATAGCCATCCCTGTAAACACCTACATTTGCTTTGGGAATGGTCTTGCCGGTCTGGTTGTCAAAGACATATCCTCTGACGATGGAGTTCTCCGAATCCAGTCTGAGATTAATATCAGTCACATTGGCAAGCTCAAACTTCATTCTGGTTGCCATATAACCTTCTGCCCCCACAATTATCGTGGATGGGCCGGAGATGACTTTGACCTCGAAGTAGCCTCTATCATCAGTGGTAAGTCTCTTCTCGAAACCATAACCGCTTATGATCATGACATCCGAATATGGTATAGGAGACTCGGTCTCATTGTCGATTACATACCCCCTAACAAGAGATAACCATGATGGTAAACCATCACCTTCGCTAGTTATCGTCTCATCGGCACTTGCAACTGATAATAGTCCAGATAGGAGCCCAACAGAAGATTTTGAGGAAACGACATACGACTTTGGGCTAAGAGAGATATCGACTGTTGTATCCTCATATATATTTAGCTCGGTTGTATCTTCGGTATAACCATAAGCATTTGTAACGATAATTATTTCACCGGGAATAGTAGTAAGCTCAAATCTCCCTAAGCCATCGGTTGTTAGCTCTTTTTCAAAACCTGATGTTACAATATAAACTTCAGCCCCATCGACAGGAAGACCGGATACGATATCCGTGATTCGTCCATCAAGTGTGAATAACCATTTAGACGATCCTATAGGAAGTTTATCGATCGAAACGTTAAGTAATGCTAACTCTTCAAATGTCATATTAAACGATAATACTGGATCGTTTGAAGTGTTGAAGGTCAAAACTTCTCCCTTTTCCACGCTAGTATTTACCGTTCTTCTTTCATACCCTGTAGCCCTTGATTCGATCCAGAAATTATCTGCAATTGTTTGTAGCTCGTAATATCCATTCTCGTCAGTGGTGTTCGACCTAAAATATCCGTAATTGTTAGAGAGCCTCACACTCGCATAAGAGATGGGAATACCTGTTGAATTATCAAAGACATAACCTCGAATTATCGAATCCTCGGAGAAGTTGAGAAACTTAGTAAAACGACCTCTGAAGTTCTCTGAGTTACTGACACGTTCCCAGTTCTCAGTACTTTCCATATCTCCATTTGTGACATGAGGTAACTGGACTAGGGAGTAGTCTTCCAATATTTCAAGGTTCTCATAATCGATACTTGAGTTCACCCATAAATGTGTTGACCTATATGGCTCCCCAGCCCCTTCTTTAAACAGAATAAATTGTAATTTTATGGATTGACCTATATGTTTTGGTAATATTGAGATGTTATTGACCCAAGTCCAATCATGTTCTAGGCTCAACTCCCGCGAATCAATCAGGTAATCACCCAGCCACACTTCGAGCCGATAATTTACCGGAGCATGTTCATAATTCCTAACTCCAACAGTAATTGATGTCGGTTCGAGGAGGTGAAGCTCGGTCGGATAATTCTCTGCCATTCCACCCGCCCCAAGTATATAAAGCTCGGTAAACTCTTCTTCTTCGAAGGCGAACTTAGCATAAGCAAGCATCCCACTTGCTATAATAATCGATCCGATAAGCGCGATTGTTAATGCCTTCTCGATATCTGACGGTTCATCTGTTTCGTCCCGAACTGATGAAAAGAAGTCTGAAATCGTGTATAAATTAAATTCAAATCTCTCTTCCTTTGGGGTCATCAACCTGGTTATCGCGGTGATCAACACGAATATGATCGTTATTCCAGATAACGTCATAACAAGTGGTTCAGGTCTGAATAGCCACTCAGTAACACTTATGGCAAACCCATCGAAGACAAATATCACGATACTCATGCCGATTCCGAGGGTAAATCTCTCAATTCCGCTGAGATCTTTTCTTCTTGGAAACATTGCGGATACTAATGAATATCCCGGTAAAAATAGCAGAATAGGTAAGGCGAAGATTACACGAAGTGAGGTCTCGTTGAATGGAGTAATAAGAGTAAATAAAATCGAAAGCAACATTAGAATAATCACCAGAACCATATCTGATGACAACCACCCTATCAATCCCCTTTCAGCCATTTAATATATGTTGTAGGGATTTTAAGTACTTGGAGTTTTCGATCAGATAATTATATGAAAAACAGGTGGGTAAATATGAATAGACGAGTAATAATCGATACAAACGCACTCATGATACCCGCAAATTTCAACCTTGATATCTTCTCGGAGCTTGAGAGGCTTGGTTTTGAAGAGTTTATTGTCCCGAATGCAGTTGTTAGGGAGCTTGAGGGGCTTCAAAGCAAGCTGAAAGGAAGGGAGAAGATTGCTGCACGTGTTGCCCTCACCCTCTTGAATCGTTGCGAAATTGTGGAGGTGGATGGTTATGCCGATGACGTCATCATGAAGCTTTCAAAGGAGAAAGATGCTGCAGTATTCACCAGTGATATTGAGCTGAAGAGGCGCCTCATTTCGAGTGGTGTTACTGTTGTATATCTAAGGCAGCAGAAGTACCTATCGACATCAAAAGAGTAAAGGTTCCTGCTTGTTATCTGGCTTATCATGGGTACTTTGGTCTTGAGTACGGATGATGTGAAGAGATGTGCCGATATAGGGGCGGTTTTGAAGGCCTGTGAGTTTGCATTCGGAGAATACGGAGAAGGAAGAGCTATAATGCCCCCCAAGGAGTATATAAATCTGCCAAAAGGAGACTTCAGGGCGATGCCCAGTTTCATCAATGGTGCGGTAGGGCTTAAGTGGGTATGTGTCTATCCCGATAACCCAATAAAAAAGAATTTGCCGACTGTTATGGGTGTTGTAATATTATGTGATCCTGATACGGGATATCCGATATCCGTTATGGACGGTACACTAATCACTCAGTTGAGGACCGGAGCATCTGCAGGTGTTGCTTCAAAGTACCTGGCAAGAAAAGACTCGGAGTCATTCGGTCTCGTCGGTTGTGGTGCCCAAGCTCATACGCAACTCAAAGCAATAATGGAAAACTTCGATCTCAATATCATCAAGATATATGACATCTCGGAAAAAGTTGCATCTAGGTTTAAAGAGTTTTTCTCGGACTATAATGTCAAAGAATGCTCAATAGAAGAGGTTGCAAGATGTGACATCGTATCAACCGTCACTCCGGTAAGGGAACCAATAGTCAAGAGGGAATGGATTCTCTCCGGAACGCATATAAATGCTATTGGTGCGGATGCTGCCGGTAAACAGGAGCTTGATTCGAAGATAATAGTTGATGCAAAGGTTGTTGTTGACGATATTAGACAGGCTTCACATGGCGGTGAGATCAATGTGCCGATATCAAGAGATATTATTAAAACTGAAGATATTTATGCCACACTCGGCGAAATCGTAACGGGAAGAAAAAAGGGTCGAGAATCTGATGAGATCACTGTATTCGATTCGACAGGGCTTGCGATACAAGACATGGCCACTGCAAAAGTCGTATACGAGGTGGCAAAGAAGAAGGGGCTAGGTGTAGAGGTGAATTTTGTCGGTGAGTGATAATCTAATTATCATACTCGAAAATTATAAATAGGAATATATAAAGAGTATTAAAGCACTAATATATCAAAACAGGAGGGTTAATACATGGCAGGTTATCCTAGTTATCAGCCACCGTATCCACCTATGGGGGCAGCACCGCCTACAACCGGTGGAGCATTTGATTCTGATGAAAGCCAACTCCAAATGTTCGGGATGTTGGTGGGAATGTTACTTAACACTGCGGATGAGCAGTATAGAGAGACCTTAAGAGACGTTGATGGTGCATCAATACTTGTTGATTTTGGTGATATGGGATCGATGGTCATCAAAGTCAATGGAAATACTGTGGAAGCTTACACAGGAAAGCTGGAAGATCCCACTTTAAGACTCGATGTCAAGGCAGCACCAAATGACCTTATAGATCTGCTGGCACCGGCGATAGCACCGATAATAGGACCGGTAATGCCTTATGCAATGCCACTTATATCAGAAGGAATAACAATCAGGAGGGTATTGAAACTGGTGATAAACATTGTTCCGGAGCTACCATCGATGATTCCGACAGTGAGACTTGTTGTCGGAGGTCTTCTGAAACGTAAACTCATAATCAAGGGCTCGATTGCCCCGGTGTTACCATTGCTTGAAGTCTTCCTGATACCATTCCTTACCGGTGAAGAGGATCCTGAGTGGATGGCCGAGAGAGCGAAGACTATGAGGGAGTTCGAATCCGGTCCCCCAGATGGATGGGGTATCTAAGACCAATGGATTGAAAAGGAACATATAATATGAGATAAATGGAGATATTAGAAAGATGACGTGTACATATCTTGCAAAAGATCCGAAGAGATGCTCTCTGAACGGAGGGGGAGAAGAACAATACGCTAAGAATAAAGAACTGTGTGAAGGAGAGAAATTCAGCAGATGTCCTTGGATCAAAGAGTCGATGCCTAAGGAGCAATACGTTCGGTTCCAGATGATGTGGGGATTCTTCAAGTAGGCCCCACCAATATTTCTTTTTTTTTATCTTCGCTTTTTGTTTAAAGGTTACTGGCAAGCTTGGTAGCTTAA
>JAXHUQ010000052.1:0-11471 GCA_034189535.1 Halobacteriota archaeon
ATGAACTCTTAATTAAGCTTAATTGTGAACATACGATATTTACAGTAAAAAGATATACAATTGTATAACCATCTGTATACACATGATATCTAAATTATGATTACTTTTACCCCCTGCTTGGTAAAGGGCTTTATCATACACTAGAATAAGTATAGGCTAAGAAGTGGCATGATTCCTTACCAACCTTTTATTTAAAAGTTTACTGTCCGGAAATATGTATCTCTAAGTGTACTTTTAATTGGCATACTTCTTTTGATAAGAACTCGCAAAAAAGAGGAATTACAACGGTTGGCTGAAAGTAGGTTGGAGGTGGGGTAATCCTGATTCATGCTAACCTTTATATGCTTATCCTACCATCTATGTAGTGCCATAAAGTATAGGGGTGGGATTATTAAGGAAGATGTTTTTAGGTTTGTTACAGTATTGTTGATGGTCACGCTATTATTATCGTCAGTATCGGTAACTGTAGCCGATAAGATGAGTGACGTGACCTCATGGGTAGATGGTGGAGAGGTACCACAGCCCCAGGTGATGGTTTCAGGTTATTCGGTAAATCCTGTTATGCTAATGCCAGGGGATGAAGCTATTCTTACAGTCACACTTGAAAATACACAGATCACACCAGTTACAAACTGGATCCGCCATTTGAGAGTAGAACCCTATGTCGATAACGTTAGAACTGATTCGACTATTGATGCTTACACCACAAAAGTATTAACAATGGATGCATATGTAAAGGAAGCGAAGATCGTTAAAAATGGCTTATTCGATGGTTCGAGCGTAAAATCATTCAACGAATACAGTAAAGTTGGTGTCATCGGACCTGGTAAAGATCTGGATCTAAACTTCAAGATTGAAGTGCCTAATGAAGTGGGTATATATATGGTCAATTTCTATGCAGACATCGGAGACGTTGATGGTGGCAGCAGTAAGAGCATCAATTATCAGATCCCAATAATAGTTAGTAGCACCGTAGAGCTAATACCTGTAAACGTGCCAAATGTACTTGAAAAAGGAAGCGTTATTGAGATAGAGGTTGCAAATACCGGTCGAGGTGATGCGGGCAGTATAGTTGTTGTATCAAGTGTAGACGATGTCACTTTAAAAGCTTCTAAGGTATACATAGGTAACCTCAAAGCGGGAGAGTCAAAAGTTATTGAGTTCGTAGTAGATGACGTGCAGTCCGAAGGGGAGGAAGAGATTGTACTCAAAGCCCTATATAAAAATGGTATCAATGAACACGAATCAGAAGCTCTGCATCTCGATGTTTATTTGAAGGGAGAAACAATATCCACAGGAAGTCCAAGATGGTTATTTGGGATGCTGGAAAATATACTCATGATTTTTTCATGAAGAGAGGTGGCAACTCAAGTTTAGTTATATTTGAGACATTCAAGAGTTCTTTAAATAGAAAATAAGCCCAGGAGAAGTGGATGTTAAAACAGATTAAAGATATCATCTCCTGGAAATATTTCCACATAATTTTCTACTCGGTGTTATCGCTTGGAATAATTGGAAGATTTCTATCTTCCGGTTACATTATGACTCTTGATATGGTATTTGCCCCAGAAATTCAATATTCTGAGTTTTTTTATGGATTAAAGGCGCTGATGGGTGGGCAGATTCCATACTTTTGTCTGTTGCATATTGCAAATGGAATCCTACCAATGGAGTTAATTCAAAAGATAATCCTTTTTTTGATATTTTTTATTTCCGGATTGTCTGCCCATACCTTGTGTCCGGCAGAAAGTAGTTCTGGTAAGTACTTTGCTGGCTTATTATATGTGGTGAATCCTTTCATTTATGTACGGTTTCTTGCAGGCCATTACTACATTCTACTCGCGTATGCTATCGTACCCTTCGCAGTTTTGTCTTTTCTTAAGTTTTTAGAGGAACCTGACAGAAGAAGAACATTGAAAATGGTGGCGTGCACTACGCTAGTTTCTGTAGTGGGTATACACACCCTTTTTCTTCTGCTTGCTCTTTATCTAATCCTATTCGTCTTCAAATCGGTTGATAAGCGAGAAAAAGATCATTTTATCCCCTTGGTAAGAAGTACAGTCTGGGCTTCTGGATTGTTTCTCCTATTGAATTTTTACTGGATCTTTCCAATAATAACTGCAGAGAGCACCGTCATAAATCAGATAAGCTCGGCAGATATTATGGCATTTGCACCAAGGCCCGCTTCAAACTTCAATATAGCTTTTACCATTGCTTCGATGTATGGATTCTGGAGGGGTGGCTATGTATATACCAAGGATCTTTTCTCTTACTGGTACCTATTCTTTTTCTTCATACTCTTTCTTGTGGTCCATGGGAGTTTAACTACACTTAGGGATAAGGATAAAGGGGCTACAACAAGGGCATTTGTCACAGTTGCAATTGTTGCTTTAGTGCTGGGTATCGGCGCATCTAGTGACAGTACGGCAGCGATCTTCAATTATCTATTTGAAAACCTACCAATATTCAAGGGCTTTAGAGATTCTCAAAAGTTTGTTGCGCTTCTCGTTTTTGCTTATGCTTACTTGGGTGGACTTGGTGTTGATGATTTTGCAAAGCAACTGACACCAAGAAAAGAGAAAATGAGTATGATACGCGCAATTCCGACTATTGTTATTGTCGCTGCATTGATTACGCCACTCATCTATACACATACCATCTTCGGATTTTACGATCAGTTAAAACCTGTTGATTATCCGGAAAGCTGGTATGAAGTGAACGATCTTATGAACAATGATGGAGATGAATTTAATATTTTATTCTTACCCTGGCACGCTTACATGGACTTTCAGTGGCTCGAAAATCGTGATAAAAGACTTGGAAATCCGGCTAATTCATTCTTTGATAAGACAGTGATCTCGGGTGATAATATGGAAGTGGGAAGTGTTTACTCTCAGAGCGCGGATCCGATCTCAAAATACATAGAATTTCTCTTGAAAAATCGGAATGATATCACAAACTTTGGTGAGATGGTTGCACCGGTCAATGTGAAATATATAATACTTGCAGAGGAGGTAGATTACAAAGAGTATGACTTTTTATACAGACAAGAGGATCTGGAACTCTTTTTTGAAGGTGATGGCCTTATAGTTTTCAAGAATAAACACGAGACAGCAAAGGTATATGAGGTTAATACTACCAGATACATAAAAGATTATGAAGAGCTATTAGCGGCGAGTAGAGAGGAAGATATCACAAGTTCACTTTATCTGATCGGTGATCAAGATGAGCTTGGTGGTCACTTTGTGAAGAGAACTCTAAATTACACGATGAAGTCCCCTGTTTATTATGAGTTGGAAGATCCCAGATTGAAGTATGTAATATTTACCACATCACAGCATATTGACTCGGATAATTGGGATATGGACGGTCGGCCAATGATTAAGAATATGGGGTTGACCCCTGCATTTGTGACTGAAGAAGGAATGGAAAACAACATTGTATTTACAAGATTTTACAATACATATTTGCCCGGCTATGTAATCTCTTTTGTAACATTTATCTTGTTATTATATCTCTACTTCCAGGGAAGAGGTGCAGGAGAATAGGTTATTTGAAAAATTACATATCCTAACGTGGAAGCAGTAATTATAAGGCTATAATTACACAAACTCCTAAAAATTAAGGGTATTCAACAAAAAGTTTAAATGCGATGAATATAGTATACGATTGAGGTTTTCATTGAGGTGTTTGATGGAAAAAATTGATTTGGTTTTAAGAAATAGAAAGCGACTAGCTAGCGTTTTTATCACGCTTATCATAATAATCGGACTCATCTTTTCAGGCCCTGCGGGCGCTGTCAGAGTTGGTGTTGATATAGATAAAACGGAATTCAAGAGCACTGATGAATTTGTAAACTTTACAGTATGGGTTGATATTGAATCTGCAGAACGGATACCAATCGAGAATTTGACATTGAACATTACTGGAGTAACAAATGAGAGTTGTAAATTCTATACCAATGGGACTGCTATATCAGGTTGCGATAATATAACAATAACTCCGATAAACACAGTTGGATATGGTAATGGTACAAGATACGGGTATGATCGGAATGATGGATATGGATATAGCTTCGGCAGTGGTTATGGATATGGCTACGTTTCAGGGTATGGGTATGATCAAACGAATGGCGCCGAGATAAGTTATAATATCTCGTGGAACCTAACCAAGGCAAATGTGCTTAATGGAGAATATAATGCGACGTTATATGCATATTCAAGCGGTGGGGGAACTGAACATATATTCTCGTCAAATGATGCTACACAATTCACTGTTGATAGGAGTCCTGTAATTTCAAGTATTTCGGTAACTAACATTAAACACAACGCTGCAACGATAAATTGGAATACTGATGTAAACTCAACAGGTAAAATTGAGTATGGTACGACAACATCATATGGCTCTGAAGTGACGCTTAGTAACTCAGTTAAGGTGCATCATAGACGCATAACAGGATTGAGTGCTAGTACTACCTACCATTACAGGATATATGCGTATGATTCGGCAGGAAATACAAATATTTCTTCCGATAAAACTTTCACAACAAGTGAGTCACCGGGTCAGAGCGGGAGCGTTGGTGGAGGTGGAGGTAGTAGTGCTTCATCCACCGGAAATGCCGTTCAGACAGACAGCACAGGTAAGGTTACGTCAACCGCTACTATTGAATCATCAGACGGAATTGCTAAGGCAACAATAAAAGAAGGTACCAAAGCACTTGATGCAGAGGGAAAACCATTGAAATCGATAAGCATGAGTTCGACGGTAATAGGGGGAACAATAGCCGCTTTTAACCTCGGACCTAGCGGTGCAACCTTCGACCCACCGATAACTTTATCCTTCACCTTCAATCCCAAGGATATACCAAAGGGAGAGACGGTCGTTATAAAGATGTTCGATGGAACGAGTTGGGTCTCACTCAAGACAAAGGTTACCGGAAATACCGCGACAGCAGAGACGAGCCATTTCACGGTATTTGCACTATTCACCATGGAGGAAAAAACAGGGACTGGTGGACCTGTGGGGTTACCAACACCAGTGTCAACTTTACCGGAAACAACACCGGAACCAACTGAAACTATACCAACTCCTGAACCTACACCATGGGTTTTGGTATCGGTTATTGTACTCATTATTGCAGGACTGGCTGTAGCAACATACGTGGTGTACAATAGAGATTACCGGAGATAAAAAATAAATAGATGGGATAAAATGGCCGGCCTGTTTTAGGCCATGGCCCCTATTTCATTTTCTTTAAGTAATGTAATTGTGCCCAACATAGAGATGGTAAGTAGTAGAGGCACCATCAAAAATTCTAAGATTGTGGGCTCAAGATTATCGATCCAAAGCATATCAAACTGGATAGAGTTGAGATGTGAATCGATTAAGGTGTAGTACATTAGAAGTGAGAAGTATAGTGGTATAAATAGTCCACAGAGCTTGAGAAATATTCTTCCCACCTCCTTTAAGACTGCCAAATCTTCATTTATGTCAGCATATTCCATAGATATTAACAATATGCTACTCTTTTTTATATAAATATATCTTTTTTACATAAAATAGTAACTATTCATGTAAATTTAACATGATTAAATTAGGAAGATCATCTTCTACTACTCATACGAAATCTTCTCTTCATCTCTTCTTTTGCGCTACCTTCTTCTTCCCTTATCGATCTTCCGGTAAATTGTAGAAAAACATCTTCAAGTGTAGGTTCATGAAGGCTGACTGATACTATATCTATCCCTTCACGCTTGGCTGTGAGGACTATATCCGGAATCTTCGTCTTCCCATCTACTACACTTAGGTCTAGGTATCCGTCGTGTTCGGTCACATTCTTGACCCAATCAAGGTCCTTCAGAGAATCTGCGTAATCATTGAAACCTCCCACTGCTTTTAATGTGATCAGATCGGAACCTATCAAGCTCTTCAGATTCTCTGGAGTGTCAAGAGCAACAATCTTACCATGATCAATTATTGCTACCCGATCGCAGAGGAAGTCAGCCTCTTCCATATAGTGCGTAGTCAAGACAACAGTGACACCTTCCGATTCATTTAGATTCTTGATGTAATCCCATATATGATGCCTTGTCTGGGCATCGAGTCCAAGAGTGGGTTCATCGAGGAAGAGGACATTCGGATAATGCATAAGCCCCCGTGCAATCTCAAGCCTCCTCTGCATTCCACCTGAGTAATTCTCAAGGAGAACCTTTGTCTTATCCTCTAGCCCAACAAGTTTCAGAACTTCAGCTATTCTCTTCTCTCTTGTATCCTTATCGAGACCGTACATTCTAGCATGAAAATCCAGGTTCTCTTTACCGGTTAACTTACTGTCCACACTCGGATCCTGGAATACAACTCCGATAGACCTTCTTACAGCATCCTTCTCTTCAAGAATATCCTTGTCCCATACAAGTGCATCTCCGGATGTGGGCCTCAGAAGCGTGGCAAGCATCTTGATGATTGTGGTCTTTCCGGCACCGTTTGGTCCAAGGAGTCCGAACAACTCGCCCTTTTTTATCACAAGATCGACACCATCAACTGCTATCAGTTCCCCAAATCTCTTTGTTAAATTCTTCGTCTCTATTGCGACCATTTATCCTACCCTGTGTGTAACTTGCCTGTAACTTTACTAGGTACCACTCTTCGACTCAAATAACTTTCTAATCGGAAGTAATAAAGAACGGTTCATCATGACCTGGTATGATAATATCGGCAATCTCTACGATCTTGTAAAAGCTTCTCATGGCCTCGACCCTATCTGTATGAAGTCTTGGTGGGACACCTTCGATGTAATTATTCTTAGTGGGGATAGCATCACCGGAAGCAACCACAACTTTTCCACCATCGTTGAAGACGACTGAGATGTGTCCCGGACAGTGTCCAGGTGTCTTTATCATCGATATATTCGTTGAGATCCGGGATGGGCATGGTTGGTAATCGTTCTTGCCGGAATTTTTTATAAGATCAGGATCTGCGTATTTTTCAACATCGAATCTTTCGTTGCAACCGATATGATCCGTATGCAGGTGAGTATTAATTACCATCTTTATATCATCAACAGAAAAACCTGCATCCTTAATCCCCGATTCTATCCTCTTCCAGTCTTTCTTGAGTCCGGTATCCACGATAAGGGGAAATTCGTCAACCATCAATATGACTGAAGATGAAGCAAAGAGTATCATCCCCTTTTCATTTCTGACAAGTTCACCGGGTTTTATTAAATATGTATTATCTGTCACTTTCTCCATCTTCAATCCCTATACCTCGGCAATGCGTGCAGTCTCCGGTAAATATGGTTCTCAGGGAGCCATCCTTTAACTTCAACACGAGGGCACCATCCAGATTTATCTCTATTGCCTCACCCTCAAGCATCTCTTTTTGAGTCGTTATCTTGACCCAGGATCCCAGAGTATCCGAAAGCGCCTCCCACTCATCTGAGATTGTTGTAAGATCATGCTTTTCGAAGAGCTTGTATTGATACTCCAGCTCCCATAACAGTGATTGTATAAACTCAATTCTGGGTATATCCCTTCCCAATTCGGCTTTGAGTGAGGTGGTCATCTCTTTAAGCTCATTAGGATATAAATCAATATCAACATTTACATTTACACCAATACCAAGTATAATGTAATCAAGAGCATCTTCTAGAATTCCCATCTCAGAGAGTATCCCACAAACCTTCTTACCCCCGACAATAATGTCATTGGGCCATTTTATTCTCGCATCGATCCCATAATATCTGATGGTCTTTGCCACCGCTACGCCCGTCATCAGGGTCACCATATGTGCCTTGGATGGGGATGTATTTGGCCTCAATATTACAGAGAGTTGAACGCTTCCAGGTGCGGAAAACCAGCTTCTTCCTTCCCTACCTCTCCCTTCGGTCTGCTCATCTGCAAAAACTACTGTCCCCTCAATAGCGCCTTCGGTGGCCAACTCTCTTGCCACTCTACTCGTGGAGTCTACACTCTCATAAAAAAGAAAAGAACTACCTAGAACAATCGTCTTGAGGCCATCCTTAACCTCACCTGCAAACGGCGAATCGTGGGCTTCTTCAGACATGACCTTGGTAGCCCTTACAGTAGGAAAATCAAGCTCTAGCTACCCACAGTACCCCCTATAACCCGGATTAACCAAAGCCTCAGTTTTCCGTATACTTATTATTAATCTTCAGATCTTCTTCAACTTTTTAATCCCATTCTTCTTTACATTGGGTTTGTAGATGTCTGCGGGCATCCAGCTTGGTCGATTGGCTGGTGCCTTAACCTTCTTTCTAGTACCAGTGTACATATGTACTTTAAGTGTGCCTCTTTCACGTAGATGGATGTTCTTGACGCCTCTGTTTGCTGCCTTAAGTGCAGCTTGTCGTGGTGATCTACCCATGTAGGTCCCTGTTTCTTTCCCCGTTTTTGGGTTTCTGAGTGCAAAATATCTTTTTTCAGTTTCGGCCATTTTATGTTCCCCCAAAAATATCCTATGTACCATACCATTGTACGTTGTGGTATTTAAATATAGCGGTGGCTGTAAATGATTTACCGGAATAAAAAATTGAAATAACCAACGAGTCAGGTCATGATTCAATTAATACTTGGTATGATCTCCCCGGCCACGTTCTTCTGCATAATACTCTTTACTTCATTCGGTTCAGTTGTTCTGCCCAGAACCCACATAAGTTTGACCAGTGCAGTCTCTGGTAGCATATCTTCACCTTCAATCACACCCGTGCGTAGCATGTCCCGTCCGGTATCGTAGACCCTGTCGCATACCCTACCATATATACATTGGGATGTTGTTACCACAGACAATCCTTCATCTATTACTCTCTTTATATGATTAAACCATTCCGTAGAGACGTGGCCCAGACCAGTACCTTCAATAACAAGCCCCTTGTAACCTTCTTCAAGATAAAAATCGAGTATTTTCGGATCGGAACCAGGATAAAATTTTATCAGTGCACACTTACTCTCCAGATGATCGCACAACTCAAGATCTTGATTCCTTCTTCTCCTGTACTCTCCTTTTGTCCTAATATTTCGAGTGAGATAATCTACTTCCCCTATAGGATCGGCACCGATTGTCTTGAAGGCGTCTCTTGCGGAGGTATGCATCTTTCGAACCTTGGTACCTCGATGGATGTGGCAGATGTCATCTGAAGTGGAACCGTGCATGACTACGGTCACCTCTGCAATATCGCTTGTAGCAACAGTTGCCGCACAGATCGCATTCATCGCACTGTCGCTTGATGGACGGTCGGCACTCCGTTGAGATCCCACCATGACTATCGGTACCGGTGTCTTCACCATAAACGAAAGCGCTGAAGCAGTGTAGGCCATAGTATCGGTTCCATGAGTTATGATTATACCATCCGCCCCGCTCTCAATATCCCTTGCTACCTTTCTTGCAAGATCCAACCAGTACTCTGCTTGCATATTCTCGCTGAGTATACTGTAAACAACCTCGGAGTCATAATTTGCAATCTCACTCAGCTCAGGTATCGATCGCAGAATATCCTCTGCTGTGAACTGAGATGTGACAGCCCCCGTTCTATAGTCTACTTTACTTGCAATTGTACCACCGGTAGAGAGTATCGAGACCCTTGGCAGACCCTCTTTGAACGGTTTTTTTGTATGTTCAATCTGTTTAGGCCCCGCTTCCTCTATGATAGATATTAATATCTCTTTTCTTCTGAAACCGATGTTATAGCCATTATCAAGTTTTACCACAACCTGTTCTGTCGTGGTTGGCATCAGTTTCCCTTCGTACTCCGTACTATCTTTAGTTATTCTTACTCTGTCACCAATCTGCACTTCTACTCCTCAAGCAAACATTGAAACCATCTTATTGACAAATCTTGATTGCGCAAAAATGGTCACTTTATCACCGGCCAATATCTTTGTATCTCCTTTTGGCACAATTATCTTATCACCGCGTTCTATTGCGACCACAAGCCCTTCACCCTGAAGGGACAACTGGGATAGTTCTTTTCCAACGACAGCAGACATATTAGTAACAGCAACCTCGAATATCTCCGCCTTACCGTCCCCTATCCTTATCACGTCTTTTATGTTCCTTGGTCTCTGCATCGCCCAATAGAGATGTTGGGCAACGGCAAGATCAGGGTTCTCCTGTACACTTACCCCTGCTCTCTTGAACATATCTGTATGGTCCTGATCATTTACTACGGAGACGATATTCTTCACTCCCAGGTCACTTGCTACAAGCACAGTCATTAAGTTTGCAGCATCATCACTTGTAGTTGTAATAAGCGAATCGGCTCGGTCTATACCTGCCTCTTCAAGGACTGATCTGGTGGTTGCGTCTCCGACCAGGGTTATAACATCGTACTTTCCGGCGATATCCCTGCACCGATCAGGATCTTTATCGATAACAACAACATTATGCCTGTTCTGTGTGGCAAGATAGACCAGATTCCTTCCGATCCCACCAAGACCAACTATGATAATATATATGTCAATCCCTCGAATCAGTACTTTTAAGGATCTTTCTACTTATAGATGACGAGTTGATATGAAGTACATCACACTCCTTGGAGACGGGATGGCAGACTATCCCCTTCCCGAATTAAATGGTAAAACACCGCTTCAGGTAGCCGATACACCGAACATGGACTTTATCGCATCTAAAGGTGTAAACGGCCTCTTGAAGACAGTACCTGACGGTATGAGTGCGGGAAGTGATGTTGCGAATCTATGTATCCTTGGATATGATCCAAAAAAGTATTACACAGGTAGGGGCCCGTTAGAAGCTGCTGCAATTGGGGTAAAACTCGATAAAGGTGATATAGCATTCAGATGCAACTTAATTACTGAAAAAAATGGTGCAATTTTCGATTATAGTGCGGGACATATATCAACTGGGGAGTCGAAACAACTGATAAAATATCTAAACGATGAGCTCGGAACCGATAAGATAAGCTTTAATCTGGGGATCAGCTATCGTCATTTACTTGTCATCTCGGGATCAGAGGACGTCATATGCGTTCCTCCCCATGATGTTGTAGGTGGGAAGGTGAATGATAACCTGCCAACCGGAGAAGGCAGCGATCTTCTTAGAGAACTAATGCTGTCATCAAAAGATCTTCTTGAAAGCCACGAGATCAATAAGTCTAGAATTGAGAACTACAAAAATCAGGCTAATATGATCTGGCCATGGAGCCAGGGAAGGGCACCGGACATGCCACTCTTTGAAGATCTATATGGTGTCAATGGTGCAGTGGTTGCTGCCGTTCATCTGATAAAGGGGATCGGATATTACGCCGGTCTTGATGTGGTTGATGTTCCCGGAGCAACGGGATATCTTGACACTTCGTATTACAACAAAGGAAAGCATGCAATAGACGCACTTAAAGATCACGATTTTGTCTTTGTACATGTAGAAGCCCCCGATGAAGCCGGACATATGGGAAACATAGAGGAGAAGATCAAGGCAATAGAGTCATTCGACAAGAT
>JAXHUQ010000053.1:0-11297 GCA_034189535.1 Halobacteriota archaeon
AGAGGATGGAAATGCAACATCAATCATCTTGAACTTTCTTTCTTTGAATTCGCCCATCATGAGATAATTATTTATGTGGCTTGTACATCATTAATATTGTGAAAAGAATTTGTATTATTGGAGGATCGATTGCCGGGCTCACCACTGCACTTGAACTGAAACGGCTGGATGAAAATCTGGACGTCACAGTCTTCGAGGAGCACTCAAATATTGGCGAACCTGTCACCTGTGCAGAGGGATTTCTGGCCCTCCATGGAATAGAGAAACCTCCTGATGATTGCATTGATATGAGTATTGAAGAAGTGCTCTTTCGTTTCAACTTTAATGGGAGGCCAAGTAGGACGTACGTTGTCACACCCGAGAATGGGTTCTGGGTGATCGACAGGACAAAGTATGAGAGAACGCTTGCAGAAAAATGTGCAAGTGTTGGTGTGGATATAAAGACCGGTCACAAAGCATCGATTGAGAAGATTGAACCAGAGACTGATATTTTGGTGAATGCTTCCGGTGCTGATCCGGACTCCGGTTTCTTTGCACTGCAATATACGGTTAATGATGATTTTAGGTATCATATGGATAAAGCTTTGTTCGAATTTACTCCGGATCTTATGGGTTACTACTGGATACTACCCAAGGGACCTGATCTTGCAAACGTTGGTGTCTGCAGGATAAACGGTGAGCCTCCAAGTAATGATGAGATGGAGAAGATGCTGAAAGAGTATATGGTGAGTAAGATAATCCATGGAGATATCGTCAAAAAGACCTCTGGTTACATAGGAACAAACGTAAGAAAGAGACTGTACGATGAGGGACAGAAAATGGTCTATGTAGGTGACGCCGCAGGTTTTGCCAGTCCACTTACAAATGAAGGGATGTCCTCAGCGATCTTTAGTGCAAAAGCAGTATCAGAAGCAATAGTTGATGACAAGCTACACACTTACAAAAAGACGATGATTCGTGAACTTGATATGAAACATAGGGGCATTGCAAAAGATATCTGGAAGAACTATGGTTACGAAACATTCTCCGATTCCATGGCTATTTTGTGTAACATGTTAGTAGGAAAACCAGCCGATATGAAGGTACTCAGGAAGATGTTCAGGCGTAAACCTGTGATGTGGTTCAGATTATTATTTTGATTGATTCTTAATTAACAAAGATTATGTACTAATAGCTCCAATAGCAATGGTTATGGAGGAAGGCAAGAGGCACACAAGAGTTCTGATAAGTTCATTTGCCATCTGCTACCTTTTCACTAGACTTGCGATACTTGCTTTCATCTTCTTACAAGGGGGAGGGGATATACCATATTATGTGAGATGGGGGTCTTCCCATCTACAAAACCCATTCATCACTTCTACTGTTCCCTTTCTTGCAGAATCCATCTTCGTAATCCCGGTTGGCCTCTCCCGATTTCTTTCACTTGATCCATTACTTGTCACAAATTTATTTGTATTCTCTTTTGATCTCGGAATCTTATTTTTACTCTATAAAATTGCACGGAAATTTTACGACTTAGATGCGTCTATGCTGATACTCCTTGCTTTTTCCCTTCCCACGACATACACTTACACGCTACTTGAAGGACAAAATGAGATCATAATCTGCTTCTTCTTCATGCTTTTCGTCTACTCCTACCTATATAAAAGGTGGATCACATTTGCAGTATCCTACTCATTGATCGTGCTCTCACTGATCTTTCCAATCATTTTATTACCGTTCATCCTGGAGCTGATCGAGAGAAAAAGACTATTTATTACCACTGCAATCTCATCGTTCATCTTCTCCGGATTCATCTATCTGGTCTCACCTCAATTCTTCGGTGACCTCGTCTCAAGAGGATCGACCGGGATGAGAGTGGGCAAACTTACATTCATCAGCCCTTACATTCTTCTAATGATGAGAGATTGGTATGAACCTGTCAGATTACTTGCTTTTGCAATCTTCCTCGTCGCGTTGTTCCTCTTTTTATACTATTTACCTCTGAATATCAAGAGGGAAGTAAGATTTCTCTTTACATTGGTGCTCTTCAACCTTTGCTTCATGGTCTTTTACCCCGCACCATATCACCACTATCTAGTATGGACATTTCCGATAATGTTTCTGATCATTCCTTTCAGATTCTTAAAAAGACGGTTCTTGTATCAACTTATCCTCTTCAACATACCCTGGATAGTATCTTTTATACTTCAAAGAACTGTAAATTCAACGTGGATACTTGAGAACAATCTTCCTCATACTTCTCTTTTGATGACTCTCTCAAATCATATTATTCCAATAACAGTACTACTTCTTGTTATCGTTTATATCAATCATTACTTGTTATATAGAGAAAATTATCGCTTTTATGACAATTTTATTCCTGTCGATAATATTGAAGAGGACTACCACATACCTTCAGATTAATTTTTAGAAGATATTGACCCCGGATCTTGATCACCAAACGAAAGGTATATGACATACAAACTAATTAGTAGTATAGTGCCAGGGAGGCGGTTTCTCTCCTGCATGTCCACTATGAAAGTTTGCCTGGGTAGTGTAGAGGCCTATCATGAAGCCCTGTCGAGGCTTCGACTCGGGTTCGAATCCCGACCCGGGCGCTTATCATAAGGCCTCGTTTTTTTGTTTTCCGCTTCAAAAGAGGCTAACTTCTACTTCCCCCCCAACTTCAATACCTTCCATGCTCTCGGAAACGATTAAAAATCCATCCGATTTTACCATACTTGATATTATACCGGAACCACTCGAAGTTATCGGATCTGCATAAGTAACTCCCTCTTCTTCAAAAAGCTCAAGCCTGACAAAGTCCCTCCTTCCGATCTCGGATGCTATCTTTCTCTTCAATATGGCATGGATCCCGGGGTAGGAGCTCTCAACAGCAAATCCCGCACTCTTTTGTAGAAAAGGCCTCACTAAAAACTCAAATGCAACCATAGTAGCCACCGGAAATCCGGGAAGCATAAAGATGGGAGTTTCTTCAATAACGCCAAACCCGGAAGGCTGTCCCGGCCGCATCGAAACACCATGGAATAAAAGATCTCCCATCTCACTTACTACTACAGGAAGATAATCTCTTCTCCCAACGGATGTTCCTCCACTGACAATTATGAGATCGTATGATAGAGATTCTTTTATCGCTTCTTTAAGTTCATCAGGATCGTCTCTTACGATCTTTCTTTTGTGAGGGACGCCCAAAAGATGTACCAATTCTGAAAGGGTGTAGCTGTTCACATCGATAATCTTTCCAGGAGGCACATCCCCTACCTCAACTAGCTCATCACCTGTTGATATTATCGCGACATCAGGCCTCTTCAAGACCTTAATTTGAGATTTGCCGATCCCGGCGAGAATTCCGATATCATGCGGCTTTAGTACCCTACCTTTCTTGAGGACAGTATCACCCACACGTACATCTTCACCTTCGGGCGCTACGTTCCTTCCCGGAGTCACAGAGCTGAAAAAATCGACTGTTTTTGGGCCGGTCTCCTTTGTGTACTCAACCATCATCACAGCATTGCAACCTTCAGGTATGGGTGCACCGGTTGCAATTCTAACTGCTTGAAGATCATGCTCTCCGACCTTTGCTTCAGGGAACTCTCCTATCTTTGATTCACCAACTATCTTAAAACACACAGGATTTGCCTGGGATGCGCCGAAGCTCTTCTCAGCCTTAATTGCATAACCATCCATCGCTGACCTATCAAAAGGGGGCAAGTTCACACTTGAGATAATGTCCTCTGAAAGCACCATCCCTTTGCACATATCAAAAGGCAATCCAACTTCAAAACTCTTCGCTTCTTTTAGTAGTATTGTAAGGGCTTCGTCAACTGTGATTCGCTCATAGAACTCTCGCATATTGAAACATTTATAACGGCTTGTATCATAAAATCATCTTGTTATGAACATACGGGCTCTTGCAATTGACATCGATGGTACGATAACACATGATGATCGCAGATTGGATCTGGAAGCGATAAAGTGCTTGAGAGATCTGGAAGAGAGTGGAATTCCTGTTATTCTCTCATCCGGGAATATCCTTTGCTTCATGAATGCCGCATCCATAATGATTGGCACATCCGGCCCCTTGATTGCAGAGAATGGTGGAATAGTGGAAGTAGATAACGTTGTTCACTACATGGGTAACTTTGAGAATGTTGAGAGGTTTTATAATCATCTATCATCGAAGTATGATCTTAGAAAAGTGAAGAGGTCTGAGCTTCGTAAGACGGAGATCGCTATGTTCAGAGACATCGATATCGAGGTACTAAGAGAAGAGCTGGATGATGAATTTGGTGTCGATCTCATCGATTCGAACTTTGCAATTCATATAATTGACAGAAATGTCAACAAAGGAAATGCCCTTAAGTTCACCTCGGAACTTATGGGTATTTCTCTTGAAGAGATCGCAGCTATAGGTGACGGTGAGAACGACTATGAGATGATAAAATGTGCAGGTATCGGTATCTGTATAGGAGATGGGATGCTCTCAGAAGTCTCGGATTACGTAACAGAGAATCGTTTTGGCATGGGCGCTGTTGAGGCTATAGACTATTTAAAGAGCAAGGGATATATAAAGTAGAGTATTCCGGGAGGCTTTAAATGGAACTGTATGAGGCGATTTATGATAGGAGAAGTATTCGGAAGTTCAAACCCGATCCTGTTCCAAGAGAAACGATAGAGAAGATACTTCATGCTGCAAACTGGGCCCCATCCGGTGAGAATATGCAGATGTGGAGATTTCTTGTGGTGACCGGTGAGGAGTATGAAAAGGCAATGGGAATTAGGGTATTCAACTCCCCTGTGGTGATAATTGCTTACTGTAAATCCAGTAAGAACTTCAGGAAGATGAACATCGAGAGTGTATCTGCTGCAATACAAAATATAGTTCTTGCCGCGTATGCCGAGGGTCTCGGATCCTGCTGGATGATGATGCCGATACTGAGAAGAGAGAAGATTATAGAAGGTTTTGAAATCCCGGAAAATAGTGAGCTAATCGCGGCTATACCTATCGGTTATCCTGATGGAAATGGCAATGCTATCAAGTTTAAAAGAAAGGATCCTGACCTGAGTAAAATAGTAAAATGGATAGGGTTTGAGGACGACTAGCTTTGGCGTATGCTAAGAAGAGAATATAAGTTTACAGTTAATGGGACGCCTCCTAAGAATGCAAAGAAAGGATCGATGTGGAATGATCCTGCTGAGGCAATAAACCTGATAAACTTGCGCAAGAAGGCTTTTGAGGCACTCGATGGTTCGCGGATGCTTTCGGAACATATTGAGCTTTCTCTTGATGTTCATCTACCCAAGATCAGTAACTCAGCAGGAGATCTCGACAACTTTGTGAAGGGTATATGTGATGGTCTCAGCTCATACAAAAGCATGGACAACCCAAATCATAAGATAGATCCTATATTTGGGGCCTCTGAATTCAAAAACATCCATCCGAATAGATTTGCCATGATAGAAGACGATGTGAATGTGACGAAGATCGTCGCAAACAAGATCCTTGAAGATATCGAAGAGCCTTTTTATGAGGTAACCGTCAACGGGATATGACACTCACCTTTATGGATCGGTAACGAGTGTACCATTGTCCCATTTTATTACAGGATCCGACGCACCTGTCGTCTCTCCACTCATGTTACCATAGGTTGTGACGTTATATGTGCCCTTGGCCATGAAGTTATCAACAACCCAAGTCCCTTCGGAATCATCAGCCTCGAAGGTCATCTTATATTTATGTGACCAGTTTATATCTATTGCAGTGTGAGTATGACATGCAATGCAGGCTTCGTTCGTCTCCTCCATGAGCCCCGACCCATTAGCGTCCAATACAAATGCAAGGTGCGCTGCCTTCTCACCTGAATCTTTCAGATCTGAATCATTAGTCAGACCGAAACCACCTGCCGTAACATGATCTATATAGCCTCCAGAGTGACACTCATCGCAGCCTGAAGCTTGAATCTCCGGATCTTCCCATGAATGCGCTCCGCCGTCTTCAACACCCCCGTGACAGTCCATACACGCAACAGTTGATGCGGCATGGGCTTCCACTCCTGGGGTTGTACCGGACCATGTCTCAGGTGCCGGATTTGTAACATAATTACCTCTTGCATAACTCAAATCTGTAAAAGAAGTTGCTCTATGACACATGGCACATGTCAGATTTCTGTGTGGTCCGGTGCTATGAAGTTCACTTCCGATATCCGCATGGCACTTCTCACACGGAACATCGTTAACTCCTCCTCCTGCGCCACTTCCACCAGAGTTTAAAGAGTACCAATTATGCTGTCCACCGAATATTGCAATCGTGCTAGGTAGTGCTACAACACCAATTGACACTACCGTAAGCATCAAAAGAAGGATCTTGCCATTTGACACCATCCGTGATTCCCCTCGTAAATATACATATATGTCACTAATCACGGATAAGGATTACTGTGGTTCTCCAAATTTAAGGATTCTCAGGTATATATCCAATCGGTTCAGGATCTATCTCTATCACCGGATCGGTAACTCCTCTCGTCTCTCCACTCATGTTACCGTATGTTGTCACGTTGTACGTCCCTTCGGTGATGAAGTTCTCAACTATCCAATCGCCACCACTAGATCCGTCAGCATCAAGTGACATCTTGTATGCATGAGTCCAATTGATGTCGATTGCTACATGTGTGTGACATGTAATGCAGGCTTCGTTTGCACCTTCCATAAGGTCACTGTTGTTGATAGAATCCATAACAAATGCTCTATGTGCTGCCTTTTCACCGGTATCCTCCGGCCAAGATACTGGAGTTTGATTCGAAGTTAAACCAAATCCACCAGCCCTAATTTGGGCAATATTCTGGCCTTGTCTTGGTGGGTCATGGCAGTTTCTGGACCCTTCGGGATATCCGCTCCCACCGCAGGTATAAGTTGGGTCGTGCTTATGGTGGTCAACATGTGATGCTTTATACAAGTTTAAGTCATGACATTCCATACACTCTACAGTTGAAGCTGCATGTGCCTCTTGGCCTGGCTGGCTACCGCTCCCTGAACCATCTGCATAAACATAATTATCTCCGCCAAAACCATATGTCCTATGACAATGAGTACATGGATACGTTCTATGGGGGGCGCCTACTCCTGCAGGCATACTATTCATCTCATCGTATATGTCGGCATGACACTTCTCACAAGGGACCTGATTTTCACCTGCTCCAAGGTCATACCATTCATGCTGTCCACCAAACATTGCTACAGCACTCGGTAATGCAAATAAGCCTATGGCAAGGACCGCCACAAGAAGAAGTACGATCTTGGTATTAATAATCAATCCGACCATAGTGACATACCTTTTGTTATCACAAGCAAGATAAATATTTTGTTTTATTTCTTCTTTTCCTGCTTCAGGCGCTATCTCTTGAGCACTATTATCAGACCGACCAACATCATAATTACAAATATGGCAATCAGAATCATGGTCCAGCTCACTGTGTTTTCCGGTTCATCTATAGCCCCTTCAACTGCAGACTTTTCGTATGCAAAAGTTTCAACTGCGTCTTCAAAAGATATCTCCTCTCCGGCAAAACCGTCCATTGAGAAGGAAGGCTTCGGATTTTCCCTTCCGAAGAGACCGTAAGTCGAGAAATGGGATATCTCTGCTGCCGCCGTTCCCTCTTCAGAGTCTATCGTTGTCTCAAGATCTGTCCATCTTCCATCTTGTAGGGCCTTGATTGTAAGCTCCATATCTTTTGTTTCTTCTTCATCAAATTCGATTGTAAACTCAATCCCAGGGTTGAATATCGAACCTTCCGGAGTAAGAGTGTATACGCCAAGTATCCCTTCATGTGTCGATGAACCGATATTTATCGATTTAAGAGGTCTTTTCTCAGAGTTGAGAGCAACCGTACCCTCAGGAATTGTTATCCTGGCGTTTCCGTCATTTGATTCTTCAGTATAAGTGACAAGAACCCTTCCACTGCTATCAGTCCTGATCTCGGATGAAGGTGCTGCGCCCCCACCTCCGCCGCCTCCGCCACCACCCGTGGCCGGTGGCGTTGGTGTGGGTGTTGGTGTTGGAGTAGGTGTTGGTGTTGGCTGGGGCACATCATTAACGAATACAACAGGTGGGTCACCTGCTTCCATTGTAACGATAACATCGTCACCGTCAATCTCCCAAGGCAACTCGATCCATTCGCCTGCCATGTTAATCTTATAGACAGAATCGATCTCTTCTGCGTCCTCAACATCCTCAAATCTCAGGACAAAATCACCGCTTCCTGATGAGTTTACCATGCAGGAAGAGATGACTTCCGTATCTTGTGGCATTCCTGTGCTGTTATTTGTATCCACCTCAAATAATCCTATTTCGACCCAATCGATATCAGGGTAAAGCCCCCTATCAAATATCACGTTGTACTCATAACCTTCCTCGATGACAATCGTCTCTTCGGGTTCTTCCACGAGGGAGATCGAGATGTCATCAAGGTCAGTAGTATCTACATCTACTGACGAATCATGTTGCTCGTTTTCATTTATCTCTCCTGTGTAAGTTTCATTGATAATCTCCCCATCTTCAGACTCACCTGTGAGCTGAAGTTCATATTCATGGTTCTCGGTTCCATCAATGATAACCTTATATTCACCGACAGAGAGCTTCGACAAGTACACCGTCTGTGTGGTTGTATTTATATCCGCACCCGGTATCTCGCAGTCAACATCATCTGTCTCAGGATTAACACCGACATGCCTACCTTCGGGATCATAGACATGTACTTCAGTCTCGGAATCCGCATCAATTGTAAGGTTCGCATTTGGTGGATCGAACATAAACTCATAGAGGCTGTCTGCTGCAAGATCACCACCAGTATCGCTTCTTAGAAGTTTGATGTACTTTGCCGTAACAGGTGTCGGAAGGTATGCCTTCGTCCAATCATTTACAACCGGTGTTGACCAATCATTGATAACAAGAGTCCCCCAGCTTGGGGTGCTGCTACAACTCCCGGTAGTGTCATTTCCCATAAAGACGTCCCATGTATAGCTGTTTCCATCGGTGTACATCTTTATCGAGGGTATTGTGTAGCTGCCACCAAGATCGAAGACCACATACTGATCAGTCCCAGTATCAAGTGTGTTTGCTGTTGTGACGCTACTGTCGATAAGTTGATCTGCACCGTTGAGATCATCACAGGTTATCGCAGGAGGTGTGAGCCAGATCTCGAATAGGTTGTATGGCCTGTAGTACTCAAGGTATGTTCCCCAGCTGCTACCGCTGGCATCATAACTACTTCCTGCAGGGGGTGTGGGGCTACCATGACACATTGAACCGCCACACATGTTATCATCAGTACTGTTTCTGAAGATTGATCCGACGCTATTATCTTTATTTGCGCCATTTGATGTCACCATCGGGTAACCACCGCTTGTCGTATCTTCTATGACGTAACTGAATCCATAACCAGCACGCCCTACAAGATCGCCATTTCGTATCATTGCCTCATTTGTCGAACCGAAGACTGTGGATGCCCCATGGACATTGTGACAGTTGGAACAAGCCATGGTAGTGTCACATCCGGTACCGGCTGTTCCACCGGCACCAACTGTTGATAAGTCCCAATCGGAATCTGCATACGGTCCGACATAGTTCATGATATGAGCAACATGTTCATTTATATCGGCACCGCTTCCCCATGCATAAGAGTATCTCTTTGGAGGGTGGGGGCCACTTGCTTTAAAGTTGGAGTCGATACCGTCACCTGGTGTGTTATCAAATATGTTGTCTTTCTCATGACAGTCCAAGCACAATCTGAATGCGTTATCTCTTATGCTTTGGGCATTATAGCTGAATGTGGTTCCATAATTCGAGGGGATCATGAGCGGAACTTCACCATCTACATAATTTAACCTATAACTTGATGCATATTCAACACCGGATTGGGAAGGACCGTAATATGCTGAATCAAACGAGTAGGTTCTTGCTTCACCATCGAAGTGAGTTGTTTCTATGTTATGACAAGCCTCACAGGGTACCTTGTCATCACCACCATGCCCGTTTATGAAGTATCCATAGGTAGAACCGTCACCACCAACCTTTGGTGCGTCAACTCCATCTATTGTTGCCGGCTCTTCATCATGGCAACCGACACACCACTTCTCTTTTCCTGGTAGAAGTGAATTAGTATTATCGTAGACTCCCATATCCCAGTTGTCTTTTGCCCCAACAGAGTCTCCTGAAGAATCCACTCCGTCATAACCGCCATCCGGGCTGTGACAGTCGTCACATATTCCAGTTGTTGCCAAAGGTAGATCATCGTTGAAGACACCGGAGTGTCCACCTTTATGACATCCCGAAGCACCTGAGCATGAGGTCATATTAGGACCGAATACCGCCGTCTCGTGTGTGTCATGACTCCTACTCATAGAGCTATGGCAACCACCACAAGAAGCACCTATACCGTTATGTGCATGACAATTAACGCATGGTGTGCTATCAGTGCTATTGTGTTGAGCGATATTCCCTGGAGTTTGGATAATGGCTGTGGTTGATTTGTATAAAGGATTCACATCCCTAAATGTGACCGATGATCCGATATCACCGTATCCATGACAATTGACACAAATCTCCCTTCCGGTTCCTGTTCCTGATCTCGTTTGTGTACTCGCTTTCAGGTTAGATACGATCTTGCCACCTAGCGGATCACCGGAACTTCCCTTTATAAACACCTCGTTTGTGGGCTCAACATTGTGAGGATTGTGGCAGTCACTACAGGGAAGTTTATCTTCTTGGTTTATCCCTTCAAGCCCCGGCGGGTTACTCTTGATCTTATGACCTGATCCACTCGACTCATAATATCCGTATTCTTCATCTGAGTCTGAACTGTCATAGGTCAGATCGTTACCATACATATTGGCATCAAAAGCAACATCTTGTGGAATATATCTGCCGAGGGAGACGTTGATGAATTTCGTATAACCCGGATCATTATCTACTATATCACTGCTGTGGCAGTCGTAACAGTAGATTGTGCCACCCGGAATATAATTCGGATTCGAGGTCTGTGTGAAGTAAGCCTCTTCATCTGTCATATCCCGAGACCATTCTATCGAAGGATTATCATGACATACCATGCACTCTTTACCAGGTTCGACAAGCTCTTCGTTGAACGAGAAATCGTGCTTTGAACCGTAAAAACTTGCCCCCACTGTCATCACAGTAAATGGCGAGGCTATCAGAAGCAGTACAATCAGAAGCGTATTCAATATCTCTAGTTTCTTATACATATTAGCACTCCTATGGGTTCTCCGGGTCAAATCCTTCA
>JAXHUQ010000054.1:0-11175 GCA_034189535.1 Halobacteriota archaeon
CACCTGATCGGATCGACGAGGACTTTGACTATGACCTCAGTCTTCGCCCAAAGAATTTTGATATATTCATTGGGCAATCGAAGGTCAAGGATACTCTGAAGATATTTGCCGATGCTGCAAAGAATAGAGGGGAAGCTCTCGATCATGTTCTACTTCATGGCCCACCAGGACTGGGAAAGACCACTCTTGCCCATATCATTGCAAACGAGATGGGGGTAAGTATAGTAACCACATCCGGTCCTGCAATAGAACGTCAGGGGGATCTTGCAGCCATCCTTACCAATTTGGAGGAGGGCGATGTGTTATTCATTGATGAGATCCACAGGTTGAATCGGACTGTAGAGGAGATGTTATATCCTGCAATGGAGGATTTTGCACTGGATATAATCATAGGAAAAGGACCCAGCGCACGCTGTATAAGGCTTGAACTACCAAGGTTCACACTTGTGGGGGCTACAACGAGGGCGGGACTGATCACCTCTCCCTTAAGAAACAGATTTGGCATAGTAAGCCATCTCGACTTCTACGAGGTTGAAGAGGTAGAGAAGATCGTGAATAGGTCGTGCCAGGTCCTTGGAGTAAGTAGTAGCTCTGAGGGTGCAAAAGAGATAGCAATGAGATCAAGAGGAACACCGAGAGTTGCCAATCGTTTACTCAGGCGGGTAAGGGATTACGCCGAGGTTAAAGCAGATGGTGTTATCACAAAAGAAGTAGCAGATAAAGCACTCACTATGCTTGGGGTAGACGAGATCGGTCTTGATGAGATGGACAAGGAGATTCTCAGGACCATAATAAACAAGTTCGACGGCGGTCCCGTGGGAATAGAGACTATTGCAGTAGCGGTAGGAGAAGAGAGAGATACTATAGAGGATGTTTATGAGAGGTATCTGGTCCAGATAGGATTTATCGATCGTACACAAAGGGGAAGGAAGGCAACCAGACTTGCATACGAACATCTGGGGGCGGGGTTGAACAAGTATCTAGTATAAGAGCGTAGGAGGGTCAGTGTGATGAAAGGAAGGTTATTAATTTTCATAATCATCTTGGCAATCTCAATTCAACCGATCATCGGGACTGTGAGTGCCGAATACAACGGTGATAACAACCACATAATTGATGGTACAAACAACATAGTGTTGATCGGACAGACACTGACATTCAACGATTCGGATCAAGATAAAATGATAATAAAAAAGGAGGCTTCAACAGAGGGAAGGGTTGTGACTAATGCGTTTGACGGTTTCGATTCGTTGATATTCCTGGAAGAAGGATTGTACTTCATCGATTCCGATCCCTCTACACCAGGTGGCTATGACTCTGGTGAGACTCTATTGTCCGTGGCGTATCCCAAATTATCATTAAAACTTAAGATAGGAACACTTGACGTAACAGAGGCTCCGTTTATAACTATCGGGGATACTCTCACAGTCGAGGTGTTGAGTACTCTTGATTTACAAAACGATCTTGTCTCCCTCAAAGTGATAAGAAAGTCCGACGATGCCGAGATAATCATAGACGGTGCAGGACAGCAATTATGGGACAGAAATATCTCCTATCTGAACGGCCTTCAGTTTGATACGAGTAACCTCGTTCCCGGAGGTTATGAGTTTTATATTGTGACCAACGTCAGTGCATCTCAGGGGTTATATTTAAAGTCAGAATCGATCTTTATTGGCGATGAATCTCCCACACAAGAGGATGGAATGGGCGAAGATACTGTGACTTCAGCTGAGGAGATTTTGCATAATGAAACGAAGTCGGATCTGGTGGTCGTTTCGAGTGATGGGGTTGTGACCCTTAAAATACCTGTTGATATTGAAGTGGATGAAGCCCAATTAATCGCGCTTGAATCACTACAAATTGTTCCCATTGAGTTGCCAAACGAGGATGAAATTGCAGCATACGGCGTAACTCCCAAAGGCCTCAGTGTCGGTTCACATGTTGTGCTTGAGGTGGATTATCTTGAGTTGGTTCCTCAAGGTAAGGGCAAATTTAATACCGTAATTAAGATGTATGAGAAGGGAGAATGGGTAACAGTTGAAACGAGAGTGAATGAATCATCGGGTATTCTCAGTGCGGATATCGATCGCCTGGATGACCTTATGATCTTTGAAGAGGTTGGCCCGGTACCTTCAGAAGTACCTGAACAAGAGCCAGTTATTACAACACCACCTCCCGCAACAGCAACACCAAAAGAGGAGCCCGGTTTTGGGGCAATCATTACGGTGACGAGCTTGATTGCGGTTGCATTCACCCTGATGAAGCTAAACAGAGAGTGAAAAGAGGTGCCGAGGTAGCAAAGCGGCCTAATGCGCCGGTCTTGAAAACCGGTGGGGCGACGCCCCTCAAGGGTTCAAATCCCTTCCTCGGCGTTTTTCTTGGTTTGTGGAAAGTTTAATCATTTATTGGGGTGATTTTGTGATTAGATGGATTCTAAATCTCACCTGTTGTTTGCGGGAATACTCCTTGAGAAGACAGGGCTTGACACCGAAAATGCCAAGTGGGGTGTTTCTCCCGATATCGACTATTCAAAAGAAGGTATGATTCATAGGGTCTCACTTCATACATTGAACAGACTTGATAAGATCGAAGAGGAGGGTATTTCAAGAGGCTATCTGAATGCAAGCAAAACCGAGATAGCTTTATGTGTATCAAGTCACCTGTGGCTTGATATGTTCAGTGCCCCTGTCTGGAGTTTCTTTCAGATGACTCCGGTTCCTTCCTTCAAGTTTAATCTCTGGAAGTACTACATCCCAAACTACGGACTCACTTCAGCAATTAAGGAGTTCAAGAAGGATATGACTCAATTGACATACAGAACCCCGGATGAATTTCATGAGGAATCGACTGAGATCTTCAAAGACGTCCCTGATGGTAGCGATCCCAACTACATGATATCGGTTCTTGTGAAAGAGTTGTGGAATAACACTTGGCACATATCAGATAGGCCCCTCGGATCCGTATTATCAAAAATTAGTGAGTATACGGGCCAAGACCTCCTAACCTTGGGAGACGATCAGTTTGAGATCTCAGAAGATTATGCCCAACTCTTAAAAAAATATGCAGAGGAGGCATAAGCAAGGGGGGATATCTCTGACTTACGAACCAGGTTACTTAAGCTTGGACGATCTTGAGGTGAGGGTGAGTGAGCTTTACAAAATCCTTGAAGAGTGCATACTATGCCCAAGGATGTGCAAGATTAACAGGCTTGAGGGTGAGTTGGGTTATTGCAAGTCAGGAGTGGATGTGATTATAAAGTCTGCACACCCTCATTTTGGGGAAGAAAAACCTCTTGTTGGTGCCTTTGGTTCGGGAACTATCTTTTTTACAGGTTGTAATCTGCGGTGCGTATACTGCCAGAATTACGAGATAAGCCAGTTGGGTGATGGCTCACCTATTACTGTTGATGGGCTTGCCTCTGAGATGCTCTCCCTTCAGAAGAGGAGGTGTCATAATATAAATCTGGTAACTCCAACTCATTTTGTTGCCCAGATCGTGAAGGCCATTCAAATCGCAGCTGAAGGGGGCCTTAGAATACCCATCGTCTACAACTGCGGCGGATATGAGAGTGTGGAGACACTGAGGTTACTGGATGGCATAATAGATATTTATATGCCTGATTTTAAGTACGGCGGATCGGACGGGGCATTGAGATTTTCTGATGCGCCTGATTATTTTTCAAGATGTAAGATGGCAGTAAGAGAGATGTTTGAACAGGTCGGAGATCTCAAGACTGAAAAAGGGGTAGCTTATAAAGGACTTTTGATAAGGCACCTTGTACTCCCGAGTCGTGTTGCATCATCTTCGAATATCATGGAATTTATCGCATCACTCTCAAAGGATAGTTATGTCAACATCATGACCCAGTACACTCCAAAGTATAAGGCATACAACTACAAGGAGCTGAAGAGATGGGTAAGTGGCGCCGAATATAATGAGGTGATAAGATCTGCAAGGAAATTTGGCTTGCATAGGGGTTTTCAATGAGAAGAGACATAACTATTATTTTTGATTTCGATGGAACTATTGCAAATACCCTTATCACACTTACTGAGATATACAACTTAATTTCACCTAGGTATAATTGCAGACCTGTGGAGTTGAAGGATGCAGAGAGATTAAGAAATACCCGACCACAGGATTTTATGAGGGAGTATGGTGTCTCGCACCTCAAACTACCCTTTCTAGTCATGAATACTAGGCGTGAATTACGCAGGAGAATAGACGACGTAAAACCGCAAGCAGATATCTGTAACACACTGAAAGAGTTGAAGAAGATGAATTACACGCTCGGAATCGTGACATCAAACTCTGAGAAGAACATCTCAAGGTTTCTTGAAAAAAATGATCTTGCTTGCATATTTGATTTTGTGGAGACAGGTTCCCACGTCCTTCTTAAGCACAGGAAGATAAAAAGGATCTTAAAAAGGAGGGGGATTTCAAAAAAATCTGCCATCTATGTCGGTGATGAAACAAGGGACGTGGAAGCTGCCAAGAGGGCAGGTATTCCTGTTATCGCCGTGAATTGGGGTTTTAATGATGGCGATGCTCTAAGAAGACTTGATCCTGATTACGCTGTGGATGATCCGAAAGAGCTTCTTGAATTGATAAAAGGGTTATGACCAATTGGGGATTTGTTATGTTTATTGGTAGCGATAACTTCTTTTGAAGATCAAAATTATGCAAAAAATATAAGCCCTGAGAAATCGAAGCTATTGACAATGTGGTCTCAGATCCTTGACAAATTTAGTGCGTATCCTGCCCAGGAGAAGGTTGTTAGGCTTCTGCTCAAGAGAGGTTTTCAGGTTACATCGGATGGAAAGGTTGTTTCGGGAGCTATTGGTATACCTCACACAAAGATAGCAAAAGAGGTTGGAGTGGATAGAAGGGTTGTCGATGCCACAACAGAGATGATCCTGGGAGATGATGCCCTCAGAAAGGTCTTCGGAAACATAGAGACGATCGCTTTTCTGAGAAATGTAGCCACCGAGTTAGGTCTGGGTGTGATCGAGATATCTCCAATAGATGCAAAAGAGGTTGGTCTTTTAAGCGAGATTGCAAGTATAGTAGCAAGGCATAAGATAGGTATCAGACAAGCTGTCTGTGACGATCCATTCTTCACCGAGGACGCAAAGCTAACCATTGTTACCGATGTTACCATACCTGGCGATCTCGTTGAAGAGGTGAAGAGGCTGTCCGGTGTAAGGAGCGTTACTGTCTATTGATCTGATATCTGGGCTATCTTCTTCTCAATAGTCTTAACTGTGATCATATTGTCAAAGTGATCTAGCGGTGAATCGCAGAATGGGCATTTAAAGTTCTCTTCTGCAGCAAGATCAAAGATAAATCTCCCACATCCCGACCTACAAACATAGAAGAGGTTCTCCCTCTCGAACTCAAGTCGCTTTTCAAGATTTTTAAGCAACTTTTCGATCTCAATCTTCAAAATATTATCAATATTGTTGAAATCGATCCTCCAAAGATACGTTAACCATCCCGTATTGTTATCCCTCTCCCGACGATATCCAGCCATTCGGTTCTCGTATAATGTATAAAGCGTCTTTCTCACAGAGTTGAGCTTTATATCAGTAATCTCAGAGATCTTCTCATCCGTAATCTCTCCATCGGGCATACTTTCAATAACAGTCAACCCTCCCTCATCCAGTATTCTCCTCAAAAACTCTCTAACAGAAGGGTCATCAATAAGTGACATTCACATATATATAAGGTCTTAATATACTTTAATGTTATGAATAACAAGGATGGTACCATGAATGTTCACACGGGAAAGATATCCATAAAGACAAAAGGTAATTCTGATGTTGTTGACATAACAGATGAAGCCAGAAACATTTTAGGAGAGACAGGTTTAAAAGATGGTATTCTCACTCTCTTTGTAACAGGATCAACGGGCGCGATAACAACAATAGAATACGAACCAGGCGTCGTGGAGGATCTCAGAAGTGCCCTTGAAAGACTTATCCCAAAAGGCATAGACTATAAGCATAATCTCAGGTGGGGCGATGGAAATGGGCACTCCCATGTTAGGGCTTCTCTTCTCGGCCCAAGCCTCACCGTACCCTTCGTAGGCGGGGATCTTCAACTTGGTACATGGCAACAGATAATATTCATAGATCTTGACAACAGACCCAGATCAAGAGATGTTCTTGTTCAGATTATTGGGTGAGAAGCATCACAACACCTATTGCTGCGATGAGGATTGAGAATGCATTTTTGAGGTTTTCGGGTTTCAATCTAGTAGCAATAGCCGGCCCGATCTGAGCACCCAATACCACACCCATTGAAGCAGAAAACCCAACAATGAGATCTACCTGCGCAAGCATCTGATGTCTGATTGCTCCTGAAAGGCCTGCAAAGAATGTGACAGATGCTGATGATGCAACAGCAAGGAGTATGGGAACACCAAGAATGCTAAGTATCGGAACCATGAAGAGCCCACCGCCCATTCCAAGGAGCCCTGAGTAAACCCCTATCAGAGATCCGATACCAATAAGTAGCGGACTTGATGCCGAATATTCCCTTTCAGCTCTCTCTTCTTTCTTGAAGAACATGTATAATGAGATGATAATGAAGAGTGCAGCGATCATCCTCCTTAATATATCTTCAGGTATTGGCGTCGTCAAGAGAGCACCGATCTGAGCACCCACCCCCACACCTATTCCAAGTGGGATAATAAGACGAAGATCAGTCAGATCTCTGCGACAGTAGCTGAAAGCAGACGACAAGCCAACAAAGGATATGATCATTGTTGATGTTCCGATTGCAACCTTTATAGGCATATTAAAGAGCAGCACAAGAACAGGGACGATGAGAAAACCTCCACCCAGCCCAGTCATCGATGCAAGTACACCTATTGCAAAGGCGATTGAAAAAATTGCAACAAGAAGTATCAGCTCCAAAAAACTCCCTCGTCCATCACTTCAAATATTTTGACATAAAAGGACCATCCCTTTCGTATCCCAGCTTCCGGTAGTACTCCCTGACACCCACCCCACTGATAATTACCATCTTCTCAAACCCTTCACTTCTTGCTAGTTCGCTTGCCCTGTCCAGAAGCATCTTTCCATACCCCCTATGTTGCCATCCATGATCTCCTTTACCCTCCAGAGGCATCATCGGGCCGTAGACATGCAGATCCCTAATAAGTGCTGCTCCTTCCAGTTCTTGCAGGAAAGTAAAATCAGTAAACCTCAACTTGAGAAATCCGATTAGGATATCTTTTACAGGATCTTCATAAGAGATGAAGTGCTCAGTTCCACAGCAAGCATCATAACTTTCTATCGAGAGCTTGATATCACCGGGATCTTCACCCCTTAGCTGGGCATACCCGACCTCCCTACACCTAATGCAATCACATTTACCTCCGATCTCTGTGAGTCTTTCTCTTGCCAGCTGTCTGAGATTGCTCTTGTTGACACCATCGAGAATGAATCTGGCCGGAATATCCCTCTGCACCCTCTGTAGCCGTACCCATCTGGGAAGCTTGCTCTTTATTCTTGCTACAAGATCTGCTGCCTCTTCATTTGAGAGCGGTTTATAATCACCCGCCTTCCAAAAGTCGTAGAGCTTGGTGCCCTCTGTAACAAGTGTCGGGTAGATCTTCAGGTAGTCGGGTTTGAGATCAGGATCCTTGAAGAGCCCTTCAAACATCTTAAGATCATCATCTATACTTGATCCCGGAAGCCCTGGCATCATGTGAAAACCTACCTTAAAGGCGCTATCTCTAAGAAGCTTATTTGCTTTTTGAGCATCTTCTCTCGTGTGACCTCTCTCAATCCCCTCAAGAATACTATCATCGGTGTGCTGAATACCAAGTTCCACCTTGGTGACACCAAAACCAAGCATATCTGCTATATGCCCCATGTTCACGTGGTCCGGACGTGTCTCAAATGTTATCGCCACATTTCTCACACGTGCAAATTCATTGAGGTGCTGTGCCCCATTTATAGAGGATGAATCGTAATCAATCCCATCATCATAATAATTCATCGCATCGAGACACCGTTTGACGAACCACTCCTGATATGACCTTGGACGTGACGTCATAGTACCACCCATGATGATCAGTTCGGCCTTGTCGACCCTGTGGCCGATCTGCTCCATCTGCCTCAATCTGAAGGTGACCTGTAGGTAAGGATCATAATCCAGCTGAACTCCACGGAGGGCGGCAGGCTCTGCACCAACGTAGCTTTGTGGAGAGTTAAAATCTGATTTTGGCCCACCAGGACACATCATACACCTCCCATGCGGGCACTCGGCTGGAGAGGTCATAACAGCAACAACTGCAACTCCTGATATCGTTCTTACCGGTTTTCTCCAGACTTTTTTTATGATCTTATCATCTTTTGGGAGTTTTGCTAGGATGTCTGAGTTCTTTGGAATTGAGGAAAGGCCATATCTGGCACTCACTCTCTTCTTTGCTTTACCTAGGTCGAAATCTTCCTTGCTATGAAGTACAAGTTCTGCAAGTTCTGTGCAGGCGGAGTCGTAGTCGTCTGTCATGTTTTTGGTTCCTATGGGTGATGGTGATTAAGTTCAAATTTATGTTATTCTATCAATTTGATCTGCATCTATCTTTAAAGGAGTCTTTATATGTATTTTACCACATCCTTTTTTACATCCTTCTCTTTGTCCCTCGTCAGTTCTTTAAATTCCGGGATGATAATCTCAAGATCTTTATTACTCCTCTCGTTTATAACCTCCGTGACTCCTTCATAATTGTTGAGATGTTTGAATTCTACCTAACTTGTCCCCGTAATGTAGGCAGAAGTATACTGCCTTTGATTGGGTATGTTTTATACTCTTGGCAGATTCTATTACCGCATCTATACCTTTATAACCTTCTGCAACTCTTCTAAGCTCTTCTCTTACCGGAATATCGATGTTGAGGGAGAGACGAAGAGCTCGATTAATCTTCTCAGAATTCTCCTCTGCAATCACCTTCTCTTTTTCACCCATTACTCCGGCAATAACGTGATAATCCATATGGTTTTCAAGGATTTCCAGCCAGGAAATCCGGAATTCATATCCATTGATGGTATATAAAGTTGTAATCCAAGGTTTAAAATCTCCTCGAAGAATTTTAATGCAGTTTGTTTTTCCTCTTCATCTATCGGGAAGTCGACCGATTCTTTTAGCACCCGGATCGAAGAATAGTGCGGACCAGTGCTGTTTGCCTCATAAAAGTTTATAAGTCGTCCAATCACATTGCTGAACGTTTTTTTTACCGTTCCAAGACCACTGAGCCTATTTTGATCCTAGGGCAATCTCTACTATTAGATTTCAAAAGCCCCGGGCGTGATTCGAACACGCGACCTAGTGATTACAAGTCACTCGCTCTGCCAAGCTAAGCCACCGAGGCATACTTCTACAATCAATGACTTAACTATATTCTCGTCATTGACCCTATCATTTCTGAGATGCAACGAGCCAAAAGCCCATCTTGAGCCCCTCAAAGTAGAGAGATGATCTCTTGATAAAAGAACCTTACGATAGCGAACTATGTTATGCGGGTATTAAGTTCATCTTACCTACGGCTTCACTGACATCCTTTGGCCAGATGAAAATTCGATTGTATGGTTTTACTTTGTAGTAGTCCTGGGGGTAATAGACCTTCCCCGTCGTCATATCAGCACAATATCTGGATACCCAACCGTATCTTTCAGCAGATGACATCTTTGCTCCGTTGAGAAGCTTTTTTGTAATTCTATAAAGTTTCACACACATCCTGAACTCATATCCTATAAGTGTCAACGGATCCTGCCATATACCCCTGTTGCCTAGATATGCAGCTCTCCCACCCGTTTGAAACCTCACAAGATCTGCGTGCTTGGGGATGCTTGGGTATATCAGAAACGGTGCAGCCCACCCCGACTCAACCATTCTCAAGTTGAATGTTGATCTCCTTTCAGGGGGCATAGCAGCAAGCTCTTTTGAGCTGTACTGTGGCGACATGTAAGCAAGGAGTCTCCCGTACGCATCAAAATGCTCCTCGGAGGCATATAAGAATACCTTCCTTTTTGTCCCTTTTGGTCTGGTCAAGGCTTCATCTATTATCTCTTTAAAGTGATCGGACGCCTCCTTACCTTGGTCCTTTTGGAGAGTCCCTGCTTTTCCTGTAGCGATCTTTGGAATTATATGCTCCCCCAGGTCTTTATTGATCGGTGCATCTCCATCTTTGATCCAATCCGAAAGTCTCTTCAGTCTTCCATCATATGTCGAAGGTGACTGATTACCTGGATAGTGAATTTCGGGTGTATCAATACTAAGCATTCTTATCGGTACCGAAACATACGGAGTATCTCCATCAGTTGCCTTCAAGTAACTCTTCTTCCCGACTGAATCTAATTCAAAACCCCTAGGATCCCAGAATATCCCCACTTTTTCCTTTTGTACCATAATAATACTCCTGTCAACCCTGAAAATTAATGGCAAAGTTGTACATTAACCTTTCTATTGATCAGATTGTGGATATTATGGTAATATCGATGATTAATGCAACGAATAAAAGACCTCGATATGTTGATGCTTGAAAAAAAAGCTTCTCTCCCATTTTGGGTGAAGGACTTTGTAAGAATTCTCGGTATCTTGCCAAATACCAGGCCCCCGAAAGTATCGCACAAGCAAGATAAAGATAGAAAAGACCCGCTGCATACCAGATCAGGATACTCAGGATAATACCAATGATCCAGCAGACGAGTACAAATTTTGAGACAAAGGGAATTCCGAGAGTAGCAGGAAGTGTTGGGATATTGGATTTCTTGTCACCGTAGACATCCCTACTGGCATCAAGGTTGGTGAAACCAAGATCAGTGATACCTATCATTAGCGAAAAGAGTATCACCGGCAAAGAGACCTCTGAGAATGCAAGCCATACTCCGAGCGGTACAAGGCCATAAGCAAGGCCAACCGGAACAAATGAGAGTGGAGTCTTTCTCTTGAAGTAACCGGAGTAAGAGGTGATGATAATTATTGCCAGAAGCACAACAAGAGTAGACTCAAGGTTGATGCTCAAAAATAGAAGAATGCTTAGCAGATACAGTAAAATTGAAAAAAATAATGCATTATGCTTCTTCAGTTCTCCGGATGGTAGAGAACGATCAGGCAGATTTATAAGATCAACATCTACATCAAAAAAATCATTTAATACATAAG
>JAXHUQ010000055.1:0-10968 GCA_034189535.1 Halobacteriota archaeon
TGGTTTCACTGAAACAATGGCCGCATGTCTTACATTTCAAAAGAGCTCGTCTGTTATTTCCGTATATCTCTTTCAGTTTTATGTTTCCTTTTCCCCTCTTTTTGTAATCGGGGCAATCTTTACGCATAACCCATAATAATCGAATATAAAAAGTTTGTCAGTGGTGGTATACAGGACCCATCCTTAGAAGGCACCATTTATACTCTAAATATCCACTTATTCTTCAGGAGATATTACAAACTCACAGTAGGGATCTCCTGCCGCAACACAACTGGTCTCCCGTACTTTAAACTTCCTTCCACCAGCGATTATGTTAGTTGAACCGGCGGTAAAACCGGCACCATGGTAGCAGACATGTCTTCCAACTTTCTTATACTCTTTTGCGAACATCGTGCCACCTTCAAATCTGAGTATGTTCCCATCCTTTGTGCTGCCAATATATTCGGGTTTGCCTATGTTGAGTTGATCGAGCAGAGCATCAACATAACGAGTGCGCTCTTTGGTACTCTTGTCCTCAAGGTTGAACTGTTTGATTACCCATTTGCCGAATTCTTCCCCGGATTTGACACCCGCCTCATAGAATGCGGGTAGACCTCCGTAGCGAATATCGTAAGGTATAACAGTCTCCATAACGGCCTGTAAATCTACAAGCATACCTCGCCAAACACCAAATCCCATCGATGAGTTATCCTCCAAGACCTTAGAGACTTCAGAATACACCTTGTTATAAATCCCACTATCGCTCAATTCAATACCTCTACAACACCTCTTAAGCTCTTAATTTATATAATGTTTTTGGAGAATGAGTATGTACGAATACGAAAGAAAAGTAAATAATGTTTACATGTGTAAAGGAGACTTAATGCTCACTGATCTTGCCAAATATTTAAGAGATTTTGAAGGAGTCAAGCGAAAAAGTGCTATTGGCCCGCTTGTTCATTCTTTTTATGAAAATACGGAAAATTCAAACATACTGGCTTCTTTCGGTGAAGATGCTGCAGTAATCGATAATGGTTGTGATCTTTTACTTATGGCAGCGGATGGTATCTGGAGTAAATTGATGGTCTCGGATCCGAGGTGGTCCGGTTACTGTGCGGTTCTCGTAAACATCCACGATATTGCAGCGATGGGTGGAAGGCCTATTGCAATGGTAGATGTTTTCTCTGTGAGCAAGAAGAGTACATGCACCTTGGTCTCAGCCGGAATTAGTGAAGCTGTCAGGAAGTTCAATGTCCCAATCGTTGGCGGACATATACACCCGGACACTCCATACAGTGCCCTTGATATTGCAATACTTGGAACTGTTAAAAGAGACTGCGTCATCTATAGCAGCACTGCGGAGGTAGGTGATGACATAATCATGGCAGTGGATCTTGATGGTATGGTTCACCCCTCGTCCGAATTGAACTGGGATTCCACGTCTCAAAAGGACCCTCAGACTTTGCAAAAGCAGATTGATTCCATGAGGGTGCTTGGAGAATCTCATCTTGTTAATGCGGGAAAAGATATCAGCAATCCCGGTCTTATAGGGACTCTTGGAATGCTCCTTGAGGTGAGTAAAAAAGGCGCTATTGTAGAAGTGGATAAAGTTCCCATCCCCAAAGATTTGAATATGGAGAACTGGCTTACTATATACCCTGGTATGGGATTCTTCGTTACAGCAAGACCTGAGAATACAGAAGAGATCATCTCAATATTTGAAGATCATCAACTTATCTCTGCAAGGATTGGTAAGATAACGGATGGTTCGATCCTCTCAATCACGGACGGTTCAGAATGTGCAAGTGTCTTCGACTTTAAGGACGGTTGTATCACAGGTCTCGAGTGCTAAACTATTACCAATCGCAATATAGTGCTAAAGACTGCCGGGGGCGGGATCCGAACCCGCGACCTTCAGATATCTCAGGCTTGACGTCTCAAAATCCCTATGAGTCTGACGCCCTAACCAGACTAGGCCACCCCGGCTCAAGCCAACATCCTTCTCAGCCCTCAGTTAACATAATATTTGTGATTTCTTCACCCAATTTATGGTTCCTCAATCCAAAAGATTTATGGATGACTAGACCCAACATCATGGAGTCATGCCACGAAAACCAGCGAAGATGTACAAGAGACTTGAGAGAGTATACACACGAAGAGAGTACATGGGAGGTATCCCGGGAAGCAGGGTTATTCATTATGATATGGGTGACTTGAAAAGAGAATTTCCTGTAAGTGTATCGCTCGTGGCAAAAGAAGGCTGCCAGATTAGGCATACCGCACTTGAAGCTGCACGTGTTACAACAAACAGATATCTTACAAAAGAGCTTGGAAAGTTAAATTATCATCTAAAATTGAGAGTTTATCCACATCAAGTCCTAAGAGAGAACAAACAGGCAACAGGGGCAGGAGCGGATAGGGTCTCCGAGGGTATGAGAAGGGCGTTCGGTAAGGCGGTTGGGACGGCAGCCAGGGTAGATAGTAACCAGAAGGTCTTCACCGTAAGCAGCGAACCACAGAACTTCTTCAAGGCTAAAGAGGCTTTGAGGAAGGCGAGCCACAAACTTCCGACTCCATGCTCAATAGTAATAGACAAAGGAGACGAGTTGATCAAGTTCTAATTAGGAACCTTTTTAGTTCTGAAAGCCATCTCTAGCAATTGATGGAAGAGTTTGAAGGGTATTTAGATCGGGCATTATCTCAGATGCCGGATATTAAGATCGATGATTCGAGGTTCAACATACCTGTTCCCAGGATTTTCTATGAGGGTCGAACATCCATTCTTGACAACTTTGACAACATTGCCGATTATCTTAATCGTGATCGAGACCATTTTATGAAATATATGCTCCGGGAGATGGGTACTGCGGGTAAGATCGATGGATCAAGGGCAATATTCCAGGGAAGGTTTTCAGAAGAGGTTATCAACTCCATCATAGACTCATACGTTGATGAGTTTGTTATTTGTACCGAGTGTGGTAGACCTGACACACATCTTAACAAGAGTGACCGGGTGCTGATGCTTAAATGTGATGCCTGCGGAGCTCACCGCCCAGTTAAGAAGCGTAAGATTAGAAAGGACTCATGAGAAGTGTAAAGGTTACACCTATCCTTTAATAGCAGGGATTGACAGATGGCTGAGACGGATGAGAGGCGCACGGATGGTCCATTGGCTGATATAGAGATGCCAATAACAGAGCATCTCGACGAGTTCAGAAATAGGCTTGTTGTGATAATTGTTGCATTAGGGGCTGCTATCTTGGTCATCTTTCCGCTCTACTCGGAAGCGATTATGAATATGATCTGGGATGACCTTATACCACCGGATATCAACATGGTCACTTATGAGCCGCTGGAGCTTATACTTGAACGCTTGAAGTTGTCAGTAATCTCTGCCCTGATCTTGACCCTCCCTCTAATAATCTACGAGGTCTTCAAATTTATGGCTCCGGGACTTTATCCACATGAGAGGAGATTCTTTCTCCTTGTTGTACCATCTTCTCTTCTCCTTCTTGTCGTTGGTCTATCTCTTGGGTACTTTGTGGCACTTCCCGGAATATTTAAATATACTATCCTTTACGGTGAAGAGCTTGCGGTTACGGCATTATCGATAAAGAAAACATTCTCTATTGTGACTACGATACTCCTAGGTTTCGGCGTATCGCTACAGTTTCCGCTCGTTTTACTTTTGGCCATCAAGATGGGCCTTATCGAGTACAAAACTCTTAAAGATAGAAGGCTCTGGGTCTACGGTGGGCTACTTGCAGCCACGATGATAGTTACTCCTGACCCAACAGGGGTATCTCAATTACTGGTTGTCTGTGTACTGGTTTTGTTATATGAAGTGAGTATGCTTATAGCGAGGTTTATAGTCCGAGGTATTTAGGATGAGGTGTCTTAAATGGATGATTTGAAGAGGATAGCAGCAGAAGGTGCAGCAGGACTTGTCGAAGATGGGATGATTGTGGGTCTCGGTACCGGATCAACGGCAGCCTATGTAATAAAAGCGATAGGGGAAAGGATTAAAGAAGAGGGAATTGACATAATGGCAGTTCCGACTTCACTTGATTCTGAGATACTCGCCTCCGAATGCAATATCACCCTCACAACTCTCTCTGAGAATCCCGTACTGGATCTGGCTATCGACGGTGCGGATCAGGTCGATCCCAAGCTAAATCTGATAAAGGGCAAAGGAGGTGCGCTTACAAGGGAGAAGATTGTCGCATCTTCTGCAAATAAGTTCGTTGTCTGTGTAGATGAATCAAAGGTTGTGGATATACTTGATGATGTTGTTCCCCTGGAGGTAATCCCGATTGCAAGAAATCTTGTCGAGAAGAGAATATTTGAAATGAATGGTAAACCCGAACTTAGGATGGCTGTAAAGAAGATCGGTCCTGTCATAACCGATAATGGTAATATAATTATTGATGTCGCTTTCGGTGAGATCGATGAGCCTGAGGCGCTTGCAAGGGAACTATCATCCATCGTCGGTGTTATCGAACACGGGATTTTTACTGATGTATACGATGTCTTCGTAGGAAGAGAAGGTAAAGCAGAAACGATGCGATAACAACATTTGACCACCGAGTTTGACACTGTTCCGATGGTTATTTATGCAGTCGTGACAGATAACTATACTATATAAAGAAGGGTGGGCTAATTGAATCCTCTCATAAGGCCATTACTTACGGCCGTGTTACTGAGTGCAACACTTACTGTTATCTTTTATTTGTATTACCGGGCAGTATTCAGAAGAGATGATGTCCCGATCCGTCTCCTAAATAGATTCAAAGATGGCAATGATGGACGCAGACGCGATAGGAGGGTAAACCAGAAGATGGGGGAGTATAAGTTCCTTTCGGAAGAAGATAAGAGCACCATTATGAGTTCGATTATCATTCTGGTTGTTTTTGTAGCTATCGTATTTATACTTCTCTTTGATATCGTTTATCTGGTGGTCGTGACATCGAATAGTATGAGACCGACATTTGAGAAAGACGATCTTGTGCTGATGCAGAGGATTGATACTTATCCGAAGGAGGGTGACATAATACTCTTTGAGGCAGATCGATATATCGTCCCTGTCACTCATAGGGTTGTCACAGTATCAGGCACCGGAGTCACGACTAAAGGGGATGCTGCTATAAGCCCTGACCCGTGGTTCATACCCCATGAGAATATTCAATCAAAAGCTATTCAACTGGGTGGAAAACCTATTGTGATAAAAGATGTTGGAGATTATTTTATCCTTGAGGCAGAGCATCAGAGCTATGGGAAATATGGTCAGGAGTATTCGTTTATCAAGAACATGTTCATGATGCTTAGAATGTACGGCTACGCGCTTTGTTTACTTGCGATTATTGGTTATCTATATCTTACCATTGGGGAGAATAGATGATGAAACTGAAGACCATCTTTGGAATTACTGCAATTATTTCACTCGTGATAATATCTATGCCCAGTACAGTCTCTTTATTCGGTGGACAGCATGCATGGTACGATCTCTTTGAAAAGGGGACAGACGTTCCATGCCAAAAATGCCATGCCGATATAATCTCAGAGATGGGATCAGGGGTAGGGCCACATATGAATGAGACCGGATTTGGGACGATGAAGTGTGAGTTCTGCCACAGGAGTGTTCAATTCTCAAATAATACTACCTATGCAACCGGAAGTGGAGATCTTTCCATACCTGGCCACGAATCTCATGCCGCTTCGACGATGAATTGCATGGACTGTCACGGCTCTTATGTTTCCGGAATTGTAACTAGTGGTTTTAATCATGATTTTGATCGAGTTACAAATAAATTAACTTGTGAGTGTCATCAGCCTACAAGTGGTACCTACCCATCTCATGCAGACGAATATGAGCGTGAAGATTGCGTAATATGTCATGGGCATGGATCGCCTACATACGACTATTTCTTTACAGCCAATCATATCCCCGGGGCAGGCGGATTTGGTTTAACGGATGACACTGTAAATGATACAGGCTCAAAAGCTGCTCACTTGCCTTTTGTATTGGGTGCCGCCCAGACGAGTGGTCTTATGAATTCCGAGAATGAGGCCTGTATCGCATGTCACACGGACGCCCCTGTTGGTATCAGGTTCAATATTACAAATGGATATGAGCTTACAGTGAACAAGACATGCGATTGGGATGTTGGAAATTTTACTGAAGGTAATCGTTCCGAGGTGGTCGTTTGAGAAGGCAGGTAAGAAGTGCTTTGATCGCCTCTATTGTTCTCTTAACCTGTGTTGCCTCTGTTCTTGCACTATTTGGGGAGGGGCATATCTGGGTAGATATATCTTCAAGCGATAATCAGGTATCGTGTGATAAGTGTCATTCGAACATCGTAGATGAGTTTGATAATATGCCTCTCGGGTCTCCCCACAAGAACAAATCATGCAGTTACTGCCACAGATCAGACTCAAATGTAACTTATGCAAGTGGAGATGGTAACGGTTCGACTTTAGGAAGAGAGGCTCATGCCGCATCCATTCCGAACTGTACCATGTGCCATATAGTGGATGTGGGAAACATTATGACTGTGAATGAAACCCATTCTCCATTATACAATAAATCGAGTTCCAACGAAGCATGTATACTCTGCCACACAGGTTATGATAAGAATATCACGTATAAGAGACCACTTTATGTTGAGTATGACATCGTAAGCGTTAATGGAAGCTACGAGGTGCAGAACTTCAGTCAGGTCTCAGTTAATAGCACACTGGTAGAGGTAAAACCTACCGGGCACAAACATACATGGATCAAAAAGGAGAATCTCAGTTGTATGGGATGCCATTCTGATGTGAAGGCTTCACTTGAGAACGGTGGACATGTTCCAAGGAGTGGAAGAACTGGAGGTGGGATGGCAAATAATGGTCATCTGGGTAGAAGGCACGACTTTGATAGAGGAGAAGTAACAATCGATAGTTGTAAGGCGTGCCATCTAGCAAATACCTCCGATTTTCATAGTAGTTATGATCATGAGGGTCATGCACAGCTCGACTATCACGCTGCGACCACGGAACATTGTTACAACTGTCACGACTATTCCGCATCAGTTATGTACTGCGCCGGTTTGGGGTGTCATAATATACTACAGTCGGAAGATCATAGTGAGATTGTTAGCAGTGTGGCATCAGAGGGGCTGTGTCTTTACGAGATCGATAAGGTATGCTGGGGCTGTCATTCGGATAGCCCGACTTCAGCTGAATCTTTTGGAGATAAACATTTCGAGGTGTATACTGAGCCAAACACAAGCATTGATGTAACATAAGTGGAAATAATAAATTGGTGAGAAGTGATGAATAACGGGAGGGATCTACCCAAACAAGTTCGCTCTATGCCCTTGCTTGAGCAGATAGGATTGATTGGTGCCATAATTGCAGCGGTTTTTCTGTTAGCTTTCTCCGTCTTTTCATTGATCATCGATCTCACATTTCAGTTCAATCTGATTGGCGCCTTAATAGATGTCATATTTCTCACCATAGGAAGTTTTGCCGTCTTCTATCCTGTAAGAATGTTTGGGAAGACCCTTTATTATGAAAGGATGTCAGATTACGCATTCGAGAACGGAGTATACAAGCGTATGGAGCCTGTTCTAAGAAAGGTTGCAGAGGTTCAGGTCGACGTGAGTGAAGTTGAGACGCAACTCGACGTTATGAACAGAAAGGTTCAGACGATACTTGAAGAACAGGCAAAGGCTCAGTCTAGGCCTGAGATTGATAAGATGATCCTTCCGGGGACATCTATAGCCTTTGTAATAAGGACAATCTTCATGGTCGTTATAACGATGTCGGGCTTCATGTATATGGTCGAGTTTCCGTTCAACATCTCACATTATGCTACACTTATATTCTATGTTATTTGGTGGTTATTCATATCTTCCGAGTTCAAGCTGTTTGATAGGACCACTGCCTGGTTGGTCGTAATTATACCGATTCTTCTTGTCCCTGTCGGTGTGATGCTTCTGGATATCATATTCTTCCAGATAAATGAAGTTATTGGTTTATTCTTCGTTTTCTTGGCCCTATATGCTTTCCTCTACTACCTGTGGGCCCTCTATGAAACAAAGGGAACATTACCCTTTTCAAGCCCCGATATAAAGGAATTACGGATGTCAGCCGAATCACAAAGAAACGCTCCAAGAAAGGGTAGCTTCATGAGAGGTCTATTTGGCGGCCTCGGAAGAGGTATTGCTGATTTCCTCGGAATAAAACGCAGGTAGACAGGTTGTAGTGGTGGATCGACAGTATTAAGTTGATGAGGACTTTAGCTTATAGCAAGTGAGATCATGTGCGCTCAAGTCATCAAAATATCCTGTGCTAATTGTGGTTATGTCCAAGAGATGCCCAGACCGAGTAGGGTGAAGACGAAGACGTGTGGACTATGTGAAAAGAAGTTTAAACTATTGCCTAATGGGAGTACACAGACCATACCCCTTGTCAAGATACAGGCGTGTTTCATCGCAACTGCGGCATACGGAACACCTTTTGCAAAAGAGGTAGATGTGCTCAGAGATTTCAGAGATGATACACTCATGACAAATATGGCTGGCAGGGCTTTCATCAGGTTGTATTATCTTCTGAGCCCGCCCATTGCAAAAGTGATCGGAAGATCCGAACTACTGAGAAGAATAGTACGAGGGCTTTTGAGTCCCCTGGTGCGCTTAATGGGGTGACATCGATCTTTTCCTAAGTGCGAGATTGAGATTTATTCAGGCTCAAACACCCCTCTTCTTACATTTTTTATTCCTTAGTTTTAATTTAACAAGATTGATATTTGATGAAGTTCAACTTGTTCACTAGCATCGATACTTATAAAAAAATTGATCCGATGAAGCGAGGCTTGTGAGATGTCTGAGATTGGTGAGATTGAAGGGCTTCTTAAACGAGGAGAGATAGAAGAGGCGCTAAAATTTGCCCAATCAAATGTAGACAACCCTGATTTTCTGGCACGTGAATTGATATTCAAGGGAAACAGACTCGGAGAGATAAGAGAGTACGATCTCTCGATCAACTATCTCGATTTTTCAAGTAAGATCGCAAGTGATGTGGGTGTGAAAGGTTATGCAATCTCCTGTGCTGCTTTTGAAAAGGCACTTAAGAAGGTTGAGAGTATTACTTTCTTTAATTGCGCCCTCGGCTTTCACAATAACGGTAATTTCGATGAGGCGATTAAGAATTATAACAAGGCAATTTTTATCGAACCTGACATGGTCATGGCTTACATAAATCGGGGAACTGCCTACTATTCTAAAGGTATGTACGATGAGGCAATTGAAGATTACAATAGAGCATTAGACCTTGATCCGGAGAATGCCAGTACATACAACAATCGCGGAAGCGTCTATTTTGATCTTAAGATCTATGATCTCGCACTGGAGGACCTTAGCAGGGCCATCGATCTTGATCCTGAAGACCCCCAGCTCTACAACAATCGTGCACAGGTTTATATGGATCTAAACTGGTACGAAGACGCGATAAGGGATTATGATACTGTGGTAAGCATAGATCCTGATTTTGTAGATGTAATAATGAAACGGGAAGAGGCTTTGGCCAAGTTAAATGTGATAAATGAAGATCCGGGTTTAAAGATTGGTAATGAAGTATTAGACGTAGCAAATGCGGATAATATATTTGAGGGAGATTATTATTACAACAAGGAGAAGGAGTATAGAAAGGCTATCTATTCTCACATCAACCTTGAAAGTTCCCATAATAGCCTGGGTGTTGTCTTGAGCAGAAGGGGTGATTTTAAAGGAGCGATAATCGAGTTTGAGAGTGCAATCAAGCTTAGTGAGAAGAGTATATTCTATAACAACCTCGGATGTGCACAAGCAGATTATGGAAGGGGGAGTACTCTCGCACCCATACATCTTTACAAAGCAAGAAAGAACCTATTAAAAGCCATTAAGGATGATGCGACATATGTGAATGGCTTCAGGAATCTGAGCCTTGTCGATCAATTGTTGAGAAGTGAACTGAAGCTATTTTCAATACGCTCTATTCTTCTATTTTCATTCTTAATGATCCTTTTATTAAGTTTGCCCGATGCAGCTGCGCAGATCATAATAGGGGCTGTGGCAGTTGGATTTATTATTTTTAATCTGGATTTTCCTGTTTCCGAATTCAGATTTCACTATGATTATCTTAGTTAAGTTTAAATGAGGTGATAATGTATGGTTTGGTGGGGTTTGAGTACGGGAATAGACTCGCTTTTTGTTAAAAGGACCTTGACGATAGTATTGTTAATCCTATTGGTAGCTCTCACCGGATGTTTGGATTTCAGTGGTGATGACATCGTCGAGGTCGAGATAGGTGATACTTTGGTTTACGCCGAGGTTTCCGACTCTTCTTCTGAGAAGATTAGGGGGCTTATGTACAGGACCCATCTTAATGAGACAGAGGGAATGCTATTTGTATATGATTCCGAACGTAACTTGTCATTCTGGATGAAGAATATGGAGATCCCAATCGATATGATATGGTTGGACTCGAATTTGAGTATTGTTCATATAGAAGATAGTGTGCCACCTTGTAAGGGGGGTGACTGCCCCACATATACCGCCCCATCAAAGGCGATGTATATTCTTGAGGTGAGAGCGAACTTCACAAACAGAAATGATGTACAAGTGGGGGATCAGATAAAGCTGAACCGTTCTTTTTAATGAAAAAACCCATTTTTTTGATCCATGGATGCTAAGCGTCATGTTGAGTAAAAAGAAAAAATGAAAGTAGCAGATGAGTAAGGGAAGAGGGATAAATAAATCTCTCGCATAATTAACCCCTCAGCACCCCAATTCTTATATTCTCTAAAGGTATCAAATGTGTAATAACTCGGACTTTTATTCCGGATCTCAATTATTTGATGGCCTATATTGATGGCGCCTGGTAGGCAAGTACAACTGCTGAATATTACAATGTCACAGGGCTTCTTCCAGATACGACCCATGAGGTTGGTATACTAACCGTTGATAC
>JAXHUQ010000056.1:0-10931 GCA_034189535.1 Halobacteriota archaeon
GTTAAGATCGGAAACAATGTTAATTATGAATTGGCGAATATGAAGGATGTGTTGTTGAAGATACTTCGCCTGCTTGGACCGGAGGTTTAAAAATATTATGGTTGAGGGAGTTTAATGGGGGGGTGAGTTTTAAAAGAGTTATGGTGAGGTTTGATCGCTTGGAGGTATGTTTCATGGGTGCTCCCTATCTGGCATCGATCAAGATGATCTTGAGGGTTTTGAAATGAGTTCCATGTCGACGTCCCATAGAATTTGGGACGGGATTGTTGTTGTGAAGGAATTACCGCGTTTAAAGAGTCGGCGTTTAATTGGTGGCGTAGTATACAAAATATTATATTATAAGATCTACCATTGGTTAATTCCCATAAAACTATCGCCTTAAGGAGGCGATATCTGCTGAAAAAGTAGAAACCAAATCCCGACTGGAATAGGTAATATCACTTCAAATTTAAAAAATAATTACGCAGCGGGTTTAAATTCAACTTTCCAGGTTGTGCTCTTGGAGTATCCCCATTTCTCGATATTGAGCTCCTCGCACTCTTCAGAGAGGATTCCCAGGTTTGTTCCGACCTCTTTGGAACTTAGCCCTAGGTCCTTGGCAATGTATTTTGACTTAAAATAGCGTCTCCCCTTCTTCAAGCCATCCAATAGGTACACCTTGATCCTGTCCCTTATGCTGTTCTCTTCAGTTGACACTTTTGACATCTTTTTTACCTATATTATACTCGGCCTCAAAATAATATAAAATTTTGTTTTCTCATAATCAAACTTTTTAATTATTATTAAATCATATTAAAAAGTGCCTAAAAGCCATTATAGATTTTCAAGTATCAGCTCCGAAACCTTCTTTCCGCTCATAAGCATTCCGCCGAATATCGGCCCCATGCGCGGTTCACCAAAGACAGCGTTGCAGCACATCCCCGCGGCAAATACCCCTGGGAATATCTCTTTGGTATTCTCAAGTATCTTCTTCTCTCCGATCTCAGCATGCATCGGCTTCTCCCCCACAACCCCGCCAGTAGGCGTATTCAGTTTACATCCACTTTTTCGTTCTATAATATTTGCTATCTCTGCTGCATGTCCTGTGGCATCAACGACGTATTTTGACCTTATCGTTATAGGATCGACGTGTAGTTTCGCCATCTCAACAGCACTCCAATTAATGACAAGTCCGTTTACCCGTTCTCCTTCACTCATCATAACGTCCTCAACGCTGAAAAGATTGAATATCGTTGTACCGGCCTTCAAAGCCATCGAACATATGGTCGTTGTCGCTTCTATGGAATCTGCACAGTAGTAGCCGTCTTCAAATGGAGTGGTCCTAATCCCAAACTCATCGAGGATATTCTTTCCTTCACCTTGGACGACTATCTCGTTGAACATGATTCCACCGCCCCACATTCCACCACCAAGGGAGAGCTTCCTCTCAAATAGTGCAACCTTCTTACCACTCTTTGCCAGGTAGTAAGCTGCTGTCAGTCCTGCCGGTCCACCACCCACTACGGCAACCTCACAGTCTAGGTTGTCAAGTAGCTTTGCAGAGAATTGTTGAATGATCGCCTGTGAAATTTTAATATCGTCAAGTTCCATTAAAGCCCCTTTCCATTTATTCATATAGTAAAGACATTATTCCTTCTACTAATTGGCGAAGGTAATATTAGTCTTTATCATTTAACTTGCCTATTCGCTCATGTAGAACTCGCTTGATGAATCCGTTACTCATCTGGTTTATGTAAGTCAGTGGGGGAGTCTTCTGACCACTGTAGCTTGTACGTCCATCTCTTATACCCTTGAGAACAGATACAACATCGCGATCTGCCTCAACTTCTGTTATACCAAACCCAACTGCATCAGCTATATGTGCATCACTTCCGGCAACAGAAGGTATACCTTTCACTCTAGCATACAGCACTGCCCTCTCGTTTGGACCCTTTGTTATGTACCTAGAGTTGAAGACCTCAATAGCATCGACGTCCAGTCCATCCACTTCACCTATCCCATGTCTGAAATGATGAAAAGGATGTGGTGCAATAACGAGTCCGCTCATCTCTTCTGCCCTCTTGATAACCCCTTCAGGTTTTAGCCCCTTTGGAACCGTCTCCCTTATTCCAAGCAAGATAAGATGCCCTTTTGAGGTCGTAGACTCGGTACCGGGAATGATAATTAGGTCAAGATCGTTCTCTTCAACGTATCTTTCAGCAGCAATAGCTCCCTTTATCTCATCGTGGTCTGTTATCGCTATCCCATCCAATCTCACCTCTTCTGCCCTTCTTACTATCGCATCTATTGTACTGTACGCATCCCTAGAGAATGACGAATGGATATGGAGATCAAATCTAAGTGGCATTACATTATATTAGTTACACTTAAGTCAATAAAAGCATTTTTTATTATCATGGTGATCTGATGAACTGGATATTTTATGCATTAATCGCATTTTTTGCATGGGGTATCGCCAACCTCGGATTCAGGTATATTTCAGAGAAAGATCCGGTTGCGATGACCTTATTTATGTATATGGCCGCCACAGCCATTCTGGGTGGATACACTCTTTTTACTTTTGGAAATAGGGATGTCAGCCTTAACAAGTACGGTATCGTTGCAGCCCTGATGGGTCTCGGATCGATCGTCGGGACGATTGCCATAATCAAGGGTACAGAGATAGCGCCAAATCCAGGCTATGTTATTGCAATATCCTCTGCCAGCGTCGTCATAGTAACCCTCCTATCAATATTTATATATGAGTCCGAACTGAGCCTCGTAAACCTTGTAGGGGTTGTGACGGTTGTTTTCGGTATTGCTCTACTATCTTTGTAATGGTGAAGGAGTATGCCCAAAAAAAGCACTGATCAAGTCTGTTTGATATCTGATATTCATGGCAATCTTGAAGCGTTCGAAAAGGTTCTTGAGTCAATTACAAAACTCAACCATCCGATACTCTGCCTCGGTGATATTGTAGGATATGGTGCAAATCCAAATGAGTGTATAGAGCTTGTTAGGGAGCATGACATACGCTGTGTACTCGGAAATCATGATGCTGCCGCAATCGGAAAAATAGACACGGCTTGGTTCAATGAAAGGGCAAGACTTGCAGCAGAATGGACTGCAAGAAATCTCAGTGAAGATGGAAGACTGTTTCTTGAGAGCCTGAAGACTGAGATGAGATTTGGGAGGGCATTGCTTGTCCACGGGAGCCCGATGGATCCGTTATCAGAGTACGTTGGTAATACATATGTTGCAGATGAAGTATTCCACTATGTTGGGGACGAAGTTATCATCCTTGGGCACACACATGTTCCCCTCTCTTTTGCTAATTCAAAGGAGAGGATCATCGCAAGAGATTATATTCACGGAGGGGGTCTCAAGATAGATTCGAGATGTATCCTGAACCCCGGTTCTGTTGGTCAACCGAGGGATGGGAACCCCATGGCAAGCTATGCTATCCTTGATTTAAAGAAGATGGATTTCTCCGTTTACAGGACCTATTATGATGTCAAGAAGGCAGCAAGTAAGATCCTGGGTGCAGGACTTCCCGAGTCACTTGCGGGTAGGTTATTCGAAGGTCGTTGAGATACGATAGTTGATTCCTCTACTTCTTTACCCATCACACCAGAATCCACCTAATAATTGTCCCGTTTAACAGATGGTTATTTAAATTGCCCCCATGTAAAATTAAAAAAAAGAATACTGATTTTACGCCGAGGAAGGGATTCGAACCCTTGCGAGACTAGCGCCTCACAGGCTACCTGTAAAGATCATTCCAGGCCTGCGCTTTAGTCCACTCAGCCACCTCGGCAACCATGGATTTTACAGAACTTATTAACCGCTTGTAGGTAATATACCTTTTTATTGGCCCTTGTTGTCAACAATCAGTATGGTGATAGCCAAATAAAAAGAGAATGTTGGAGTTATAGGCTCCCTTTGGTACTTGGAACACTCTTTCTGCGCTCATCTATCTGAGTCGCCTCATCAAGTGATACACCAAGTGCCTTGAAGATCGCTTCAACCATATGATGGTCGTTCTTTCCCTCTGCCTTTATATTCAGGTTGATACCTGCCTTGCTCACAAGTGAGTGTAAGAAGTGCTCCACGAGCTGAGTGCTCATACCTCCTACTTTATCATAAGTAAATTCTGCATCAAATACGAGATAACCCCTACCCCCAATGTCAATGGCACAGGTTGCAACAGACTCATCCATCGGGATCCTTGCACTGCCAAATCTCTTAATCCTCTTCCGGTCACCGAGGGACTTGTCAAGTGCCTCTCCGAGACATATACCGACATCTTCAATTGTGTGGTGGTCATCAACCTCTAGATCCCCAGAGGCTTTTATCGAAAGATCAAACATACCATGTGTAGCAAAAGATCCCAGCATGTGATCGAAGAAGGGGATTCCGGTATCAACGTTTATATCGCAAGATCCGTCAAGATCAAGACGTACATCAATCTCAGTCTCCTTGGTTTTGCGGATCGATTTTGATCTTCTCATTCTACCACTGTGGTTTGTCCAAATCAAGTTTAGCCTGTACAAACGGGATAAAATTTACGAGATCCTCAAGCCTACAATCCGAGAGAAGTACAGATTGTGTACTGTCCAACGGAACGCTCAGCGAGATCTCTTTTGTTCTACCATATCTGCCTTTACTGACGACGGTTGCATTGATGATTCCGAGCATGTCAAGTTCAGATATTAGATCCGTGATCCTCCTCTGAGTTAGGATGTCAACGCCTATTTGCATACACAATCTCTTGTACATACTGAATGCATCACCTGTAGTAAAGTGTGTGAGGTTGTTCTTTTCAAGAAGTGCCATCCCGTATAAGAGTACCTTTGACTGGGTAGGCAGTGTCTTTATTACTTCACCAACTCTATCAAGCTCAATCTTGTCTTGGGCCATCCTAACATGTAGCTCACTCACCTTCTTGGCCCCAAGGCGCTCGGCTATCTCACCACTAACCCTTAAAAGGTCGAGCGCTCTTCTTGCATCACCATGCTCTTGGGCTGCAAACGCAGAACACAATGGTATAACATCCTCTTCTAGGACATCATCCTTAAATCCCATCGATGCCCTGTTCTCAAGGATATCTCTCAGATGGTTTGCATCGTAAGGTGGAAATATTATCTCCTCTTCTCCAAGAGACGATCTTACCCTCGGATCCAGGAATTCAATGAAATTTAAGTCGTTTGTAATTCCAATTATACTGACCTTAGAATTATCCAGTTCTGAATTTATGCGAGAGAGGTTGTAAAGTATCTCATCACCTTTCTTGACCAATTTGTCCACTTCGTCGAGTATTATCACTGCGGTTCTATTTCTGGCGTCTATGGCGTTTCTGAATTCAGTATATACTTGATCAGTCGGCCAACCGGTCATCGGAATACTCATATCAAAGTGCCTTGCAAGATGTGCAAGCACCCTGTATTGCGTATCAATTATCTCACAATTTAAGTATAAAATAAGACAGGGACAGCCTCTCGATTCTCCTATCACTTCCAGTTCTTTTCCTACATACTTAGCACATACTGTCTTTCCTGTTCCTGTTTTTCCATAAATCAGGATATTCGAAGGAGTTTCACCCCTCAACGCAGAGACCAGAATGCTCGCAACTGCGTTTATCTGGGCTTCTCTGTGAGGTAACTCGTCTGGAGCATATGTGGGCCGTAAAACATCCCGATTCTTAAATATCTGAGGGGATTCCAGCATCTTTTCAAAGATGTCTCCTAATGTTCCGCTTTTCATGTCTGATCCTACTTTCATTTAGGAATAGAGGTGATAGGTTATTATTGTTGTGGTCAAGACCCCTGTGTTTCCAGTGGAAAAACGGGTGCTTGAGATCCATAACACATATCATCAGCAACAAATGAAAAAACATTACTCTCATTGATTCGGATAATAATAATGGATAAATAATATATAAGTTCAGTGACATAATATGTTTACTAGGTAAAAAGATTGGAAAATTGTGAAGTCGAGAAATATGTCCCAAAAAATTCTTCTTTCAAAATTGCTTGCAGTGTTTATGGTTATCAACATACTGTTTGTTTCATTCATATCGGTACCGGTGGTTTTGGCAGATCCGAATCTTGATGATTACGGCCAGACAAGTGACAGCATCCAAAAAAATGAGACCATAACACTATGGGCTGACTGGAGTCTACTACCAGACCCTCCTATAAATGCAACATTGATGACAAATGGAACCGGTGGTTGGGGGGCTTATAAAACGATATCCCCAGGAGATGACGGATGGGGTTTACTCGGAGTAGATACAGATTTCACATTGACGTCCGATGATCTATACAACTGGTCAACCGGTCCAATCGGATGGTACATAACTACTTACGATTTATCCGGTAATTCAACAGCAACATCGACGATGGCATTTGATTTGTGTAGCAGCTCAGAGTTAGAATGGATCTCGCCTCCAGATAGAAGTAGCCACATCATGGGAAGTATAGTAACTTCGACTGTAATGGTGAATGAAGTCGTGAGGCTTCCAAGTATTACAGGTTATTATTATGACAACATGAACTTCACTGACCTCAAGACTGCTAGAAATGATACACTAATTGACTTTGATTGGGGTAATAACATACCGACAGGGACTGCTATCACTGAGGGTGAGACCTACTCGGTTAGGTGGATCGGCAAAATCTACATCCCAACTTCAGAAAATTACACAGTTTACGTAGAATCGGACGATGGAGCGATGCTTGACATAGATGGTATACCTGTCATCTACAACTGGTATGATTATTCTGGAACCAACGAATCAAGTTCTACTGTAAATATCACTAAAGGTTATCACGATATCAATATAAGTTATTACAGAAACGAGACCGATCTCTTTGATGGCGCCAAAATAAAAGTGAGCTGGAGTAACGAATCGACTTCAAAGGCGACTATACCCGGATCTTACTGGTACCACGAGTACTCACGACCTATTCAAAATTACCCAGTTGACTTCTATATAACAAATGGTAGTACGCAACAGTTTATTGGCACTGCCTCCACTAACGTCAGTGGACAAGCATCGATAAATCTAGATACTACAGGACTCTCGGAAGGACCTTATTATCTGATATCAAACATTACTGACGATCCCGTCAGGTGCCTAAACGTAACGGAGAACAATGAGACAAGTACGAAGATATATATTGTTAGTGAAGTCGTTGATATAACCTTACGTGGCAGGAAGTATTATGGTGGTCTTCTTGCAGGTGGGGCGGAATGGACAAGCATACATTTTTCAGGTGGTAAGATACTTCATCCGACTCTTCCAAAGGTATACAATTTAACTTTAGATATCGGAATAGATGGAGATGCCCTCGAGACCCAAGGTAAGCATCTTAACTTTATCTTCTTTACATATAACCTTGACATTATTGAAGATCTTGGAAGTTTGAATATATTTGGTTTGATAGGCGCCCTTCTCAACCCAGCAGCATATATATCTGGAGGAATATGGATCGGAGATAACGTCCTTGCAGGTGGGTTCGGACTTACTTCGCTTCTTGATTTCTTACTATCCGGCGGGCTTGTTATATGGTTTGCTTCTTCAGCAGAAGAGAGCGAACCTTTCCTGCAGTGGTTGGCTCAGATAGGGCTGGGGGATGCGTTGAGAGATCTTCCAAATACCTATCCAGCGCCTCCGGCTTCAGGAAATATAGTTGAGTTTTGTACAGAGATTGTATATTCAGTGATAGGTATTATTGATGTCATACTCTCTTTACAAGGTGTGATTGTTCTGCTTGAGAGTATCCTGAATCTCGTTTCAAGCCTTCTATCAGGTCTGCCAGGTTGGTTGGTAAACATCATAAAGAGCCTTGCAGAGGGCATATTTGGTATCCTTGACATAGCCAACCTTGCAAGCATAATTGGAATGGTTTTAGGTGGCATTATTGATATGGTTCAGGCAATACTCTCTGATTTCGTCCATTTCTCAAATATTGCAGTGACAGAGAATACAATGGATGTTATTGGCCTTTTTGATGCTATAGCAGACAGGCTTCCTGACATGATAGGTCCTGTAAATGGGACATACGGGTTAACATACCTGATGAACAATACAGGCAATGTTCCAAGACCGATCCTGCAGGACTTGGTTGACTCGATACTATCTTTGATTGCTATGATCGACACACTCTTGCCTAGGATTGTTTCGATGCTAGGGGAATTGCTTGGTCTATTCTAATGGGCCAGCTACCTATTTTTTTAAATCCGTCATGTATATATATTATGAGTTACATAATCTATATTGAAAAGACAAGGGGTAGGAAATATGTCAATAAGTTTAGAAAGTATTGTAGCATTCGTGCTTGAATTGGTGAATATGGTTCTCGGTGCAATTCCAAATTTGGTCGATGCAATTAGAGCTAGTAGCAGTTCGCTTGTGGTTATAGGAAGTGCTTTAGTATCTTTTGTTTCCGGTCTTGCATCACCACTTGTAGCAGCAGCTATGAACCTTACAGCTCCGATTCTAAATCTTGGAGGTGCAATGGTCAATGTCACAATGCATAGTAATTGGGACGTTGTGAATGGGACAAACGCAACTGCAGGGGATCCTGGAACTCCCCTATATGCGGCAAATGGCTTCTTGACCTCAACAGCTGATAGTCTACCGGTCATTATAGGTGATGCAGAAGCAACATATGGTTTGACCTACATATTAAATTCAGTGGCATATGTGATGGAGAATGACGTCAACCATGTTGGATCTGAACTGGTCTACAATCTCTTCAATGGTTTAGCATATGTGGTTGAGTTGTTGGCAGAAGTTATGCTCTGGATTCCAAACTTCCTCACATAGGTGTGATGAGTGGGAGATTCATCTGATTGGAGTGCTTGTATCTGGTCAAAACAAGGTCTGTTTACAAACGCTTCCTTTCACATATCAGAGGACACGATAATGGTGATGAGGATATAAGAGATGCCACTGATAACCTACGATACTGAATTTGCTACACTCGTGCTTCAGTTTATCGCAACCTTAGTCAGGGCTCTCGGCGGACTTTTAAAATCGATCGTTTCATCTGATAGCATTGTGGATATCTCAGAAAGCTTGTGGGGTCTTACTTATTGGCTGATGAAAGACCTTAATGGTTTAACCGATCTAATTGGTGCCAGTACTGTTTCTATAGACTTGGCAAATTTCACTTCCCTAAATTTTGGTCCTGTGGTTGAATTTGCGCTCGGACCAAATGATGGATCTTCAGGTATCACTTTTATACTTAATAGAACTGGTGAAGTGATCGTAAGTGATACAGCCCTTGGATCGGATGTCATATACTACGTGTTATACATGCTTTCATTCATACCCGAGCTATGTTATGAAATGTTTAAAGCATTGCCTACAGCTCTACCATGGGGGTAAAAGATGGAAGTGTACATACAAGATTTTGTTGCTGAAAGCATGGAACTGGGCGCAAAGCTGATCGAAGGCATTATGATTGTTGTTGATTCGCTTCTCAATTCATTATCAATTCAAGCAATTTTTGATATTATCACCATTGTTGCTCTTGCAATAGAGCCTCTTATGTATGGCATATATGATATAGCAATGAATATTGGTGGAGTTTTATTGAATAGTGGATATGATTCTGTCAATGGAACAAACGTTACCCCTGGTGATCTTGGAACACCATTAGGTGCCCTTCTCGAATTATTCGATTACTCAATTCCTTCTGATGCATCTGATGTATTTTTTGGTAACGGCTCAAGTGGTATAAGTTATATGACTAGTGCCATAACATACGTATTCGAAAATGAGGCGGGTTACGGCTTTGTTGCTTCAAGGTTTTCCTATACTTTATTCAATTTCCTCACATGGGTTGTTGAGTTGATTGCAAGTATAATGCAGAACATTCCGGCTATCATCTCTTAATTTTATTGTGATCACGATATGACGGTCAGTTTGATCTCCTGCTCTCTTATCTCTTCTCCGTTTATGGACATTTTAACCAATAATGGATAGGTCACGGAATCTCCTATTAATTCAGCAGTGATCTGAATAGGTTCAGTCCAGCCCGCACCTGCTTTGATCATCCCCTTATCGATTGTGTCGTCCGGTATTGTAATATATATTGAGTCTTCGGAATTTAGCGGTTCAATCTTTACAATCGGACGGACTGCTACATCTTCTCTATTCTCTACAGAAATTTTATAGGTGGCGTAATCTCCCGATTTTATTGTCTTGCTTGATGGAGTAACACTCATAGAAACTTTGGCCTCAGTTGAATCCAGACACGCAGTAATGAGCCCTATCATTGATATCAACATGAGTACAGTAACCACTTTTTTAAGAATATTTTTCATTTATCCCCCTCAATAATCGCTTATGGTTTTATCCAATATAAAGTATAGGTTTGGGGTAACTTCAAAAGGATTCGATCGACGTAATGAACAAAAGGCATCTTAAATTATTCAAAGATAATCCGCAAGTCTCCTTTGACACTTGGCATCTCTTAGAATAACACTCTTTGAGATCCAAGTATCGACTCCGATATCTAACCTTCCCCCAATATAATTAAGAGCCTCATTGAGAGTATCAAAATTCCTGGATTCTCCCCTCAAGGCGTTTCTGACGTTTTCTCTTACATTCCACACGCCTACTGGCATTATATACCCTGAGTGGGCCTCTCTTAATATTACAACTCTTGCCTGACGGCTTTTTCTTGTGAGGTACTCGTTTACTGCAAGCCTTGCAGCATAATAGCACCCTCCAATGGATGCATACTTACTCTTACCGTTGTAACCCTCATGATCCCCATAAATCATCGTCCTACTGCCCCTTGGGTTCCAGACAGTATTTGGGTACCATGCTTCGATCAACTCATAGCTCCACGCAAGTGGCATCATTATAATGACGAATCTGTTGTCCAGTTCCCACGACTCAAATATCCTGTACTCATTTATTAGCGGATAGTCCT
>JAXHUQ010000057.1:0-10629 GCA_034189535.1 Halobacteriota archaeon
TGCAGGCATACTTTACTCTTACAGCACTTCAGCAGGGGATCTGACAGCAAAGGTAAAAGATGGTCTTGAGAAGAACGGTTTTACGACGACCGAGATAGAAGAGGAGAGCGGTAGAGGCTGGTTATATTCATGGTTTTCGGCATCAAACGGAGATATTGTTACTTATGTTACAGCCTATAAGGACAACCAGAACAACTGCGTCAGTATATCTGCAGGACCGGATGAATATGAAGAGGATGTCTTCAAGATATATGCGAAGTCCTATGAAGGGGAATACTCTGATTATGTGAAGCTAAAAAGTGATGTCAGATCAAGTGGGTCTGATGACCCAAAGACGATCGAGCATGTTGCACCCCTTGCAGGGACGATCTACGCAATAAAGAATCCTTATCACTCATTGAGCGGTCCGATGGATGCCGCAGTCAATGTTCAGGCAAAGAACTCCTATGATGAGATGCTTGCGATAAAACAGAAGGTTGAGACCAATGAGACCTATAGAAATGAGTTCTTCAACGCATCGGGCAATGAAACAGTAGATTCAGATAGGATGAGGTTTTATCCATGGGGTTTCTTCTGGATCGGTCGCGGAGGCTACTATTCGCCCTACAGATATGGCAATTATCCCGGATCAGGGCCCATAGGATCTCCAAGAGGGACAGGGCAGACGATAAGGGGCGGTGGCGGCCCATCAGGTGGGGCGAAGTGAGTGTCAATTCAATGCAAAATAAGCGTAATACGAATGGCCTTCACTTCACCTAAGCATCTTCCTGCCGAAGATGAAGAAGAATTTTGATGTGATAGGTGGAGAGAATTAAACTCCAAATACTCTTAAAACGCATCCCTTACCCTAATAAAACCACTCCTACAACCTTAAAACAAAATAGACCACAACCGAGATCAAGGAGATTATTATCAGTACAGGAGACGTAACAAAGTAGAAGCTATCGCCTTGATAGGTGTAAATTATCAGAGGATGTATACTTGTTGGAATGAATCTAGATATAACCGGGACTAAAAATAATATTACTCCAATAACCATCAGGATAAGACCGAATATGGTGAAAGTTGAACTATTTTCTAACATGAACTAATAAACACGTAAATTTCACAAAACATATATCTTTTTATTGAAGAGGGTGCTGGTGCTGGAAGAGTCGGAACAATGGAAGCTATGGATAAATTTGCACCTTTGCTTCAGAAAAGTGTAGGTTTTGAAGCTCTAAAATGGGATATGGTAGATTAGGGATACTACATCAACTGTGGCTCATGTGCATCATTTTGTTACCACATATTCATGAAAGGTCTGACAGAGTTCTTTGAGATACTCAAAGGTGCAACCTAAGACTCGTTAAGTAAAGAAGGTCTAACAAAGGTTGTTTCAATCAAGAAGACGAAAGGTAAGAAAGAGATGGAGGGTGAAAAAATTCCACCCATCCTAAAATAAAACTTTATTTATCGAGCTAAGACTCTTAAGCCATATTCTTCTTTGCATTCTCGGCTGCAAGTGTCACCGGATCTACAACCATCGAGACAGGAGGTGCATAACAGGTCTCTGCTTCGATCAACTCATCGACGGTCATTCCGAGTTTTATTGCAAACGATAGCGAATCTATCCGCTCCTTGACGCCTTCCTTTGATATAATCTGTGCACCAATGAGCTTCTCGCCACCAAATAATAGCTTAATATCAATCACTTTCCCATCAGGATAATATCTTGCCCTTGTAAGCGCTCGTGACTTCCCGATTACAGGCTCGATTCCACCCATTCTGGCAGCATGCGAGGTAACTCCAACCTGTCCGCAATGAAGATCCCCCACACAACAGATGTTCGGACTTAGTACAGGCGGGAATGTGGCGTTCTCACCACAGATATTTCTTGCCGCCACCTTTGCTTGCCTTACGGCAGTTGTACCGAGTGGTGATCCTGTCGGACGGTGCGTGATACCACATACAACCTCGGTGCAGTCACCTACAGCATAAACATCAGGTAGATATCCTCGTCCTTTCTTGACATGTAACGCGGCATCAGTGACGATACCTCCGCGATCGCCAACCTCTATTCCCGACTCAACGGCAAGCTTGGAGTTCGGTCGAACACCGACACACATGATGACAAAATCAGCAGGTATATTTTCATCACCGACAGTTACCGACTCGACTTTGTCGGTGCCGTTTATCGAGGTTGCGGATTTACCCGTTATGACATTAACATCCATGTCAACAAGTTTTTTGGTCACAACCTCTGACATATCATTGTCAAGAATTAGTGGGAGTAGACATGGTAAAGCCTCAACAAGTGTGGTCTTGAGTCCCGCTTCTGCAAAGGCGATGGTAGATTCCATACCTATAGCCCCCGCCCCGATAACGACTACCTCCTTTGCACCTGCATCCATCGCCTCCTTAACGATCATGCCATCACCAATATGCATTATTCTGTAAACACCTTTCAGATCTTTACCCTCAATTGGCGGAGTGAAACAGACACCACCAGTTGCGATGACAAGATCTTCATACTGGATCTCCTCACTGCTTATTAACACTTTTTTATTATCTGTGTCAATGGATGTGACTTTGGTGTTGAGTCTGACATCTATATTTCGCTCTTCTTTATAGTACTCAGGTGTATGCATCACCATATCATCGAAGCTCTTTATCACGCCTTCAAGCACGAAGGGAATCGCACATGGAGAGTATGAACAGTGTATATCACTTGAAATTATGCATATCTCACGGTCCTTATCCCTTGCTCTAATGCTTGATCCCACTGGCATTCCAGCAGCACCTCCACCGATTATAACGACTTTTCCCTTTGACATTCATCTCACCTTTTTATGTAATCTCACTGCGGCTAAATTTCTGATAAACCTTTTGCTTTATATGCACCAAAGTGCCACTTGTGTAAAAAAGACAATTTGAAAAAGACATTTGTACAAATTTCGGCTCCGTAGAAAACCTTCAATTCCAACATAAAAGTTTACAATACCTGTAAACGTTATAGCAGACATCCCTTAACTTGCACTCTTTGTTTCTCAATCTGTCTGATCTGCTCGTATTACAATCACCGAATACCCTCTTCTCCACGGATATATCAGTCTCTACTATGCTCCTTCGGCGATACTTAGCATAATCAAGCCCTGCAAGCATCAACTGTCTATACTTGCCTGTGAATGATAAAGGTGTTTGACAAAGCTTATTAGTTCAGACTCTTTATCTTTTACTTGCAATTTACATTCTCTATGTTTCGATAAATAGGGGATGGTATCCTATTATATCTTAATTTGGGGAGGTGTTCTACGGAGCCTAAACTCACGTACCTCACTCATTGTCCGATAGTCTCGTTTTTTGAGTAGCTCGTGGAGCTGTCCTTTCTGGACTTCATTGAGCTTGGATGGTCTGCCTCCGGCATATCGAGGTCTAAACCTAAGTAACCCTTTCAGTTCACAGTGACCCTCATGCCGCCTAATAGGGATCAGTCACGGTTTGGACATGAGATTGTATACGCACTATAAGTATTAAAAGTTTGGTGTTGGAGTATAAACAGGCTCGATATCACCACTCACCACTCAATAGATAAACCGTCAGATCTCCTTACTGATCCTTTTTTAAAAATAGAGAAGGAAGATTGATACACGAATTATTCAGGCTTTATCATTGATTTTTTACGGTTAAGATAGATATTGAGATTGAGGTATCGGGAATGTGACGTAATTGTGCCCTTTTAGAAATGCTCAATTTGGCTTTATAGGATTCGAATGAGTTCAAAGACAATTTTATATATGATAAAGTGATACCTTAAAGAAAGGGATGAGCAATAAGGTTTGTTAATTCACATATCACCTTTTTTAAATTTGGTATAATAAAAACGGAGTATTATATATGGATATAGTAGCAGATTGCAATCATATAAATAAACCTCAAATAGCCCTCTTCAGCATGGAAGTAGGGATGGATCATAAGATTCCGACCTACAGTGGTGGGCTCGGCGTACTTGCAGGCGACATTCTCAGGTCATGTGCAGATCTGAATGTTCCCATAGTCGGAATAACTTTGGCATGTAACAAGGGATACCTCACTCAAAGATTGGATGACGAAGGTAATCAGACAGAGCTTCCGGTTGAGTGGAGGATAGATGATTTTACAAACTTAATGTCTTCGAAAGTAACAGTCCCAATAGCGGGTAAGGAGGTTAAAATTCAGGCCTGGGAGTATATCATAAATGGGATAGAAGGTCACCAGGTACCGGTATACCTGCTAGATACGAATATCTTTGAGAATGAAGAGTCAGATAGAGGTATAACTTATCATCTTTACGGGGGCGATCAGAGGTATAGACTAGCCCAAGAGATAGTTCTCGGTATAGGTGGTGTGCGTATGCTGAAGGCGATGGGTCATGATATTAAGTGTTACCATATGAATGAGGGGCACTCTGCACTTGTTCCACTGGAACTTATCAAGAGGATGCGAGAAGAGAATAATGGGTGTACAATCGGTCAGATAATCGATCTTGTGAGGGGCATGTGCATATTTACAACCCATACACCCGTTCCCGCAGGTCACGATAAATTCAACTCATCTCTTGTTAAGGAACTCCTTGGCAGTTATTTAGACGGTTTTGATATGAACAGGATCTGCCATGATGATGTTTTAAATATGACTCTTCTTGCGCTTGATCACAGTGAACATATAAACGGGGTTGCAAAGAAGCACGGTGAGATCTCAAGGAGTATGTTCCCCGGATATCCGATAAGTTCAATAACAAATGGTGTCCATCACATATTCTGGACTTCGGAGCCTTTCCGAGAGTTGTATGATAGAACTGTTCCGGGATGGAGGAGGGATCCGTTCAATCTGAGATATATCCTCTCAGTAAAAAGAGAGGAGATTGTGAAGGCTCACGAAGAGGCGAAAAAGGATATGGTTGATCTTGTAAATTCCAATAATCGGATATTCCTAGATTATGATGTATTCACCATCGGATTCGCAAGAAGGATGACAAAATACAAACGCCCTGATCTCATATTCACAGATCCCGGAAGACTCCTTGGGATATCAAGGAATGTAGGCCCCCTACAGATCGTCTTTGCGGGCAAATCACATATAAACGACGGTGTCGGAAAGGACATTATTAGAAAGATATTCAGTGTAACCAAGAGTTTGAAGGACGACATCAAGATAGTATTTCTACAAGATTATGATATGGAACTTGCCAAGTCGATGATCTCCGGTGTTGACCTTTGGCTAAACACACCAAAGAGTCCTAATGAAGCCTCAGGTACTAGTGGGATGAAGGCTACTTTCAATGGAATTCCAAGCCTCAGTATCCTTGACGGATGGTGGGTTGAAGGATGTATCGAGGGTGTTACCGGGTGGGCCATTGGAGCCGATACGAGGGGTGGTTCTTTCGAAGAAACAGATGATTCGACAGACGCCGAATATCTCTATAAAAAACTGGAGAGGGTGATCATACCTAAGTACTACAAAGACTATGACTCTTGGGCAGAGGTGATGCAACATGTTATTGCCTTTAATTCGTCCTTCTTTAACTCACACAGGATGGTCCAGCAGTACTTGATGAACGCGTACTGCATCTAGGATTTTTTTATTTCAAGAAAGGGTCCACCCATTGAGACCACCACTGAACTGGGTTCTTGACAGGTGTCATCTTTCCATCATCCAGGCTTATAAGTTCACTATTATAGAATACAAAACCCTCGTTCATCTGATGATCGAGATTACTCTTCAGTATCTCCCCCACTGTTTCTTTATCACCGCAGTCCGATAGTAAACGGATTAGGTAGGGTGTGTCTCGTGGCCATACAACACCCTCGTGGTATTCACTGTCGCTGTAATAGACCTTCTTATCAGAGTTCTTCACAAGCACTCCAAAGGCAAGCCCATCTCTTTTCACCAGTAATTCATCTTTTATCGTCCTGATAAACCTCTTCTTCTCATCTTTACTGAACAGGTCATGAAGAAGTGAGATTGCAACCATAGCGGGCGATCCTACTGTCATGTCCGTTCTGCCATCTATGTGTGCTACATTGTGTAGAAACTTATCGTTTTTAAAGATCTTAACGAAGTTTTCCGATGCAAGAGAGAGTAGATCCTTAAACCTTTCAGCATCTCTTCCGCAAAGATCAGCCATAGACACAAGGGCCCGAAGCATTAGTATCCATTGGGCGTTTATCTCAGGTAGTAGATACTTTGGCCTGTCCATGTCCTCCCTTGACCTATCCCAGCCTTCAGGGATCCTGATTGGGAGAAAGATGATATTATTATCGATGATAGTGGGCCTCTTACAATCGGTCCAGGAATGCCAAGGAACAACTGAGATCAGACCATTAATTCGAAGAACCGGTGGGCCATTTTCCTTTCCAATATCTCCTCTACTGAACGAGGTCAACAGCTTCTCTGCATGCTCTATCAGAACTTTTGCAAGATTCTCATCGCCGGTTCTTTTTACGTATTCGCCTCCGAGTACAAATGCTAGTAGGGTTGCATCGGCACTGTTGTAATCAATAGGTCGTACTATTCTGTTTGGTATCCTCCCGAACTCGTCCTGATACTCAAGCGCATATAGAAGAATATCTTTGATCATCTCCTCCCTTTTAATCTTAAATATCGTATTTATGTTACTTAGAAGCCCTTCAAACTCGTCTCTGAACCAAACGCATCTGAACCAAAAATCTCCCGCTTCATGGAATAGATGTCCATCTACTTCCATTCCAAACTTTGTTAAAGCAATGGCCCTAAGTGCAGCATCACCATCGAGACCTGTCTTTTTTACCACCTTTTCAGCTATCTTCAACTCCACTCTTCCAATCTTCTTGTACCTCTCAAATACACCTTTTGTAAGGTTATAAAGACCTTCCCTGTCGTTACCACAAGCAATTGCCAGATTCACCTCTCGTAAATCAGTAAAGATCATCTCCCCAAGGGAAATTGGACTTCGGGATTCCCCTCTGAATACAATATCTCCATCCTTCAACTCTCTATACCCACACCCAAGTTTGTACCACCAACTCAAAGGGTGATGCCATCGTTTAATATCAGGCTCCTTTGACCCTTCAATCAGCAGTGAAATATTGTCCCGCCCGATCAACATTTTACCGTCGATGACTTCGGCATAATGGGCAAGTGGATTAGAATCGGCGTACATGTGCCTAATGTCAACAAGAGGTTCGACAGCAATCGATACGTCCTCCCTGTTACACCTGATATTGACTACTGCCGAAGCGCCACTTGAATCCGTACCTACAAGATAATATTCGACATCAATTGCGGCCTCACCTTCGTAACCATATCTCATCTTCCAAGGATGGGCGCGAACATTTTCAGGTCTCAATCCTATGTATTTACCATCCAAGATCACGCCAATTGCAATCCCGTCTAAAACATGGTAATTTTCTCCTGATACGATCATACTGAAGCCTTCATACGAATAGTCCCTATTTGGGATCATTTTATCAGAAAATGGGACTGAATATACCGATTGAGACCATGATGCCAATTTATTCTTGAGTATAAGATGTTTGGTCCTCGAGGGATCTGGCCCTTCAACAGGATCAACCTCAACATCAAATCGCATAAAACCTTAATATGTCGTGATGTAAATAAAGATTAGCCATGGTGGACATATCTTTATGCTTTGAATTGCATCAACCTTATAGAATAAAGAAGGCGATGGCATACAACAGATCAATTGCCGACGCCAAAACAGAAGACCTCTTCGATCTCTACTTCGACGACGAATCCAACAGATCAATCTTCAATAAAATCTCAAAGAAATGTTATTGGCCAGCCACAGAGACCATTATTGCCGAGATAGACAAGTACAAAAAAGAGAAGAAGAAATATAAAGTCGGATTCAGCTTGTCCGGTGTATTCATCGATCAGTGTGAGAGGTATGATCCAGATCTACTCGATCTCTTTACTCAGCTGAATAAGACCGGGTGTGCCGAGTTTATAGGCCAGACTTATTACCATTCACTAGCTTCACTTTATGAGGATAAAGATGAATACATCGACCAGATATCGCTTCATGACAGAGCTATCCGGGATCTCTTTGGATACAAGCCCACCTTCTTTGAGAATACGGAGCTCTTGTTCAATAACGAGATAGCAGAACTTATCTTTAAACTCGGTTATAAGGGAATCTTCACGGAGGGCGTGGAGAGAATTCTTGGGGGGAGGTCCCCCAATTTTGTCTACAATCCCAAATATTCGAAGATGAAGGTCCTATTGCGCAATTACAAGCTAACTGACGACGTAGGTTTTCGTTTCTCAGCAAAAGATTGGGAAGAGTACCCTTTGACCGCGGATAAGTACGCATCTTGGTTATCTGCAACCCCGGGTCAGTGTATCAACCTATTTATGGATTACGAGACGCTCGGAGAGCACCACTGGGTTGATACAGGGATTCATAACTTTCTCAGGTTCCTTCCGGGCGAGGTCTTGAATTACGATAATCTTGAGTTCACAACTCCGACTGAGATAGTCAAGAGGCACAAGCCGGTCGGTGAGATCGATGTAGGTGTTTATGAGACGATCTCGTGGGCTGATCTGGAGAGAAACACAAGTTGCTGGCTCGGTAATGAGATGCAGAGAGTCTGCTACAACCTTGTGAAAGGGTTCGGGTCTTCAGTCAGGAGTTCAGGGGACGAAGAACTTTTACGCATATGGCGGTATCTTCAGGCCAGTGATCATCTTTACTATATCTTTACAGGGGGCGGGGCCTCTGGAGATGTTCATAACTATTTCAGCCCGTACGGTGATCCTGTCGATGGTTTTGTCTCGTTATATGCCTTGATTAAGGATTTTGAGAATAGATTAAGTGATTCGGAGTAAAGTGGTTGTTCAAACACTCTCTTAATTTATTGGGCGTTTTATTTCTTGCTTCTTTGAAAAATTTTCAATCATACTGACTATTTTTTTAGTTTCAGGAAAAATTAGAGAAAATGTAAAAATTGTAGTAAAAGCAATGAATAAGAACCAAAAGTTCTCATTTGCAAAAACCATTGGTCAACTGTAAAACGACCAGTATTAAATAACTGGAGGAACCTGAGGAAAGGATAGCTAAAATCGATTAATCAATACTTTGTAGTCCTATAAAGGAATACTTAATACAAAACCAAAGCTATCAGATACATTGAGAAGATCAATACAACAAAATGTTGAAACTCTGATCTGGTAAACGTTACCAAGAAACTGCTTATGATAAGAAATGTTTGTACTAATCGTTATCTTTTCCCAACTTCCCTAATGCGTTCTTGTTCATTCATCATATTTTCATCAATTACACTCCAACACCAAACTTTTAATACTTATAGTGCGTATACAATCTCATGTCCAAACCGGGACAGATCCCTATTAGGCGGCATGAGGGTCACTGTGAACTGAACAAGCGGATAAAATACACTGGAAAAAGATACAAAAATATTGAATAGACTCTACTTCATCAAATATCGGTATGAAGGTGATAGCGTTGAGCGTGCCTCTCAACAGGTCGGCATCACAAAGTCTATGGATTATATATGGCAGAAGCGATGGAATGAACAGAGTTATGTCGGTTTATTGCCTATAACGGTATTGCTATATGCGAAATTGTCCTTTTTTCAGGAAAAATTTTCATAAGCCATGTTAGGCATTTTTTGCAACGTTTTTCAAAAATTAAGGCAAAAGATATTTTTCATATACAATAGATCCATACCATCTGCTCTTGCATGATGTTTTATACTTATAGGCAAAAACTTATATGATACTAATATACGCATCATGGCTGTATTATCTACAAATAAACCTGCATCAGCTGCCCTAAAATTCATTTCAGTTGCAAGATCAATTGCGTGCTTCAAACTACTGCCAATACCTTGATTCTTAAATTCGGGCCGGACTGCTAGTCCCATTATCTCAAAAGTCTCAATTTGATTGATTTTGATGACTAACAATCCAAGAATGGTATTTTCTCCATCTATCACTGAAAAATAACGGCCACCTTGGTCTAAATGATTTCCAAACCAAAAACTTGCAATTTCCTCTGTAAATGGTTGCAGTGTGAAGCTTAAAAATCTATAACTTTCAGGATCATTCCATATCTTTAAAAATGCTGGAAGAATCAAATCATAATCTTCATTTTTATTTGAGAAGTCTTGGAAGAGATCAATGTGACCTACCAAATTAAATCCTGCATTAACAAAAAATGATATTACATCTACATTTCTTGCGACAGGTTGAACTTTCAAAACTCGGTGGCTCTGCTAACCACAGGATCATACCTTGTACTCTCTGGTACTTTCCCAGATTTTTTTAAAAAAATGAGAAAACTTTATATATCTTTATGTTATATATATCTAACATAAGATTAAAAATATCTAACAAAAAGTTATCTTTAGTAAACATTAAAGGAGAAATAAGATGAAAGAAAGACATGGAATAATACTCGGTTTTGGTGTTGTGGTCTCGGTAATTGCAGTATTTGCGCTCTTTATGGCAGGACCCGGTAGCCCAGGTTCAATAGAATACATATTTATGGCCCTTGTCGTCTGCCTTTCAATATTTTCAAGTTTTATTGTAATCAAAAGGGCAAAAGACCTGAAGTCGGGCTTACCCGTGGAAGATGAACTTTCAAGG
>JAXHUQ010000058.1:0-10610 GCA_034189535.1 Halobacteriota archaeon
TTTTGATTAAACTTTGGTTTAAAGTTTAGGATGAAACAAACACCGGCTATGGCAGAAGGACTTACAGACCATATATGGACGCTGGGTGAACAGTTGACATTAAGGGTGCCTGTTCAATGATGGAGGTACAGGACCAATATCCACAATATAAGGGAAAGGTAGAAAGAGCGATAAGAAACATCAGCGAGGAGTTCATTTATTTACTAAAGAAGTTCCCCGCAATGGCTAAAAGGGGAGATACAAGAGTATCAGGAGTGGTATAACACTAAACGGTATCATAGGGGGATTAAAGCGATACCCATGACACTGTATGGTGTGTAGTTTGTGGGTTTACTTAACACACATGCACCTTGATGAACGATCCAAAAATTTATCTAGCAGACATACGAATAGAAGGTAACCGGGGTTGAATTTGATATCAAGGGCCCGTGGTCTAGTTGGTTATGACATCGCCTTCACACGGCGGGGATCATGCGTTCGAATCGCGTCGGGCCCACTGAGGTTTTTTCCGGTTAGAGACAGTCCCGTAGGGTAGAGGTCAATCCTAGAGGGCTTTGGACCCGCTGACGGCGGTTCGAATCCGCCCGGGACTATACTCATCATCTAAGGAATTCCTTGATAAATGCACCCAATTCCTCAGAGAAGACCTCATCATCTTTTAATATCTTACAACTTTTGAGTGCTTCCGAGATGTTCTTGCCCAAGCTACATGAGGTCAGTTCTCCCTTCAGAAGATCAGTTATCTTCGTATATTCGCGTGGAACCCTTGCAACATAATTACCTCCCTCGATGAAGACGGGATTTGGTGAATGTTTCTCTTTGAAACTCCTACCCCGATCTTCGAATGTCACAGGAGGACCTGTTACTTTTTTGATATTGGGAAGTCCTCCTACCTCGATCTCAAAGAGAATTATTGCACGACCATCTTCTGCCCAGACTCCGCTACCAAGCACTCTGAAATCGTTCCGATGAATAAGCCTAATAATAGCCTTCTCCGATTTGTAAAGTTGTGGAAATAATATATCCTCAATTATGTCCGGGATCTCAAAATCAATGGCTATCAGTTCCGTCCCTCTCTCTTTTAACTGATCCTTTAGTTCCTTTTTAGATACCTTTGAGGAAGGCTTCGGGAAGAAATAGGTGGGGTCCGGGCTATCTAAGAAGGAGCGTGAAGCGTCTATGAATCTGCTGAAACTCTCAAGTGAGACAGCTGCAGCCACATTTCTATTTGGGTCAACAGGGTCGATGACCACAAATGGGTCTTTTGAATCATATGCCCCTATCTCCTCGATATTTATAATTTGGCCTGATTTCCAGCTGGAAGCACCCTGTAAAACCCCAAAAAACGAACCGTATTTAAGTACAAGTAGTTCACAGAGATATCCAGAGAATCCTTGAACCTTAAGCTCGGCACCATAAACACGAGCACCACTCATAAACTGCTTCAAGAGTAGAACTTCGTCTTCAAGACCCTTTATTCTGCTTTTTATGTAATCATTGTGAAATGGAGTTCGATCAACAGCACTCTTAATCTTCGAGGCGTCATCAACGTTATAAGCCGGAACGAGATCCAGATCGTATCCTTCAAAGTTTGCACGGATATATGGATGTTCGGCGTATCGTTCTTCAAAGTCAGATATGCAATTCTTCGCAATCGATAGTCCTACCTCTTCGAGTTCTTCTCTTGACATACTTGGAGGAAGCATGATGAAGATATCAATATCCTTCTCACCGGATCGCCATGTTCCTCGCGCTGTGGAACCAACAAGCTCCCCATAAGCATCGACCTCTAAAAGAGAGGCTGCCCGATCAACTGATTCGAGTATCCTTGAGACAACTCCGCTAAGCTCATCTGTCATATCCTTTTGAGGTTTTATCTTTTCTAAAACCTCGGATGTTACCGATTTTATCCCTTCTTCGTCCATCTTTTACCACGACTCATATTGCACGTAACCTTGACATCCGTATGAATGTTACTACTGAATATTATTAAAAGGCCCTATTATTTTATGCTGATTGGCACCCCTTTCACAGCTCGATAGTTATAAGAGTTTGCTTATTTATTTTATTATGGGATGGTGAGGATGAGCGATACCGAGAGATACCTGAAAAGTTTGGAGATTACTGCTCCCCTGCAAGATCCTATAATGCGATCTGCTATAGAAGAACTCAATCTTAAAGAGGGTAGCATTGGGCTGGACGTTGGATGTGGAATAGGCCTTCAAGTGATGATGCTTGCAGAGGCGGTGGGAGATAAGGGGCATGTAACAGGTCTTGATATCTCTTCCGAGTTTTTATCACACGCTGAAGAGATTTTAAAAGAGAATGGGCTTTTCGATCGGACCACATTTATTGAGGGGAGTATGGAAGAGCTCCCGTTTGATGATGATACCTTCGATTGGACATGGAGCGCTAACTGTGTAGGATACAATCCCCATGAGCCTCCTATACCCCTTTTAAAGGAACTAAAGAGAGTTGTTAAACCCAAAGGGACAGTAGCCCTTATCGCATGGTCTTCCGAAGAACTACTACCCGGATACCCAATACTTGAGGCCAGACTGAAAGGTACTACGGCAGGAATAGCTCCTTTTGCGGAAGGGAAGAAGCCGGAAACCCATTTTCATAGGGCGCTTTCTTGGTTCAATAGGTTGGGTTTTGAGGATACGAGAGCTCAGGTCTTTTCAGGAAGTGTTTGTGAACCACTCAGTGACAAGACGCGTGAAGCCCTTTCCGCCCTAATCGAGATGAGATGGCCTAACGCAGAATCCGAACTTGAACCGAGGTATAAAAAAGAATTTCAACGCTTGTGTGATCTGGATTCACCGGATTTTATATTGAACCTCCCCGATTATTATGCATTCTACACCTATTCTATGTTTTGGGGAAAGGCCCCATGATATAGGGTCTTGAATTAACTTCAGGCGAAATCAGAATAGTATAAGTCTGATTAATAGCAATTTCATTTGAAGAAGGCAAGACTCATGCTTATTGATCTTAGATTTTTACTTATCGCGGCTGGAGGGGCCATTGGCGCTCTATCAAGATATGCAATTTCTATTACAACATGGAAAAGAGCGGGTGATTCATTTCCCTTAGGAACGCTTTTTGTTAACCTCATCGGCGCTTTTGTTATCGGTCTTCTCTGGGGATTTGCCGAAAATAATGACTTCTCATCCGATATGCACTCGTTTATTTTTATAGGTATCCTCGGTTCCTTTACAACATTTTCGACATATAGTCTTGAGACTTTGAACCTATTTAGAGAAGGCAACACCAGCCTCGCACTGATTAACATCCTTGTAATTAATCTTCTTGGCATCACACTCGCATTTGTCGGTTTTGTCACCTCCAGATACCTGATAAATCTTATTGGCACGAGATGAGGTGAAGCAAGGTTTATATAAAAAAGAGAGAGTAAGAGATATCAGATAATTTTTTCAAGATATAAGAAGAGCCACATGGAGTGGATGAGATGAGGAGGATCGCGACCCTAGGACCGGCAAATACATTCTCTGAGCTTGCTGCAAAAAAGTATGGCGAGAATTGTAGATCAGAGTTTTCAGTTGAGCTATACCCAACCATAGGAAAAGCCTTCGATGCTGTTAAAAAGGGTTGCTCATGTGCCATTCTGCCTATTGAGAATATGGCCGAAGGATACGTAAGTATAGTTCTGGATCTTCTGGTTCATAGCGATCTATTCATTGTGGAGGAGCTTCTGGTTGCTATCCGGTTCTCACTTGCCTGCAACTGCGAGTCTCTTGACCAGGTGGAGAAGGTCTATGCCCAATTCGTATCACAGGGTCAGTGCAATGCGTTTCTTGATAATTTGGAAGGTGTCGATATAATAACTACCCCAAGTAACGGGACATCGCTTGAACAGTTGCAAAAGGGGCTTATTGGAGAGGCGGCAATTGTCCCTTCCTTTGCAGTTAAGGATAAAGATTTTCCCTTGATAATTCAGAACATCTCAGACCATTCAAACAATCAGACAAGGTTTATCACGATCGCACCCACTCCTTCAGAGTATGATCCTTCAGTTAAGTATAAGACCTCGCTACTTGTATTTGAGAGCGTGGATAGGCCAGGAATCCTGAGTGACATACTGTCTACATTCTCCAGAAGAGATATCAATCTGGTCTCAATAATGTCGCGCCCAACAAAGGAGATGCTCGGTAGATATCATTTCTTTATTGATGTGGAGGGATATTATGAAGAACCACGTATAAATGAAGCCCTTTTGGAGTTAGAGAAGGAGAATACCATAAGGATGCTTGGATCGTACCCAAAGGCACAAAAACTGATTGATCCCTCTGAGAAAGAATCTGATGAAGAGGGTAATAGGTGTTGATAAGATGAAAAAGGGAGTGCTTAAAGAGACACCCTTTAATTACAATAGGTCCTGTCCTCCCGTATTTGTTGCTTCGGGAGAAGGGGCATATGAAAACACCAGAAAGGCTCTGGCAAACATTGACCTATCACCTGTAAAAGGCAAGAGTGTCCTTCTAAAGCCCAATGCCGGAAGAGTAGCTTCGCCTGAATCGGGTGTCACCACAAATCCACAAGTGGTAGCTGCGGCAATCGACGTATTTAGTGAATCAGGGGCAACTGTGGCCGTTGGTGAAAGCCCGATAACGGGATTCAAGACCATGGATACATTCGAAGCAACAGGTATTGCGTCTGTTGCACGTGATCGAAACTGTCAATTAATTGATATGGACGCAAGAGATCCCATACATTGGGCCATTAAGAATGGCGTAGCAATTAAGTCTATAGATGTATGTTCAGAGGTGACAGAGTACGATATCATCGTCTCCATTCCAGTAATGAAGACTCACATTCATACGGATGTTACGCTCTCTGTTAAAAATATGAAAGGGTGCTTGTGGCGACGCACGAAGGTGGATCTTCACATGCTGCCCATGATTGAGGGATATGACGAAAGGCCACTGAATATAGCAATAGCCGACCTATCAACAGTTCTTCTTCCCCATATATCCATAATCGACGGCAGCTTTGGGATGGAGGGGATGGGACCCAGTGCAGGAAGGGTAAAGAAGTTTGATCTTGTAGTTACCTCCTTTGATTCCTTTGCAGCAGACGCAGTTTCATGCTCGCTCATGGGCTTTGATGTGAATAATGTACCACATCTTCGTATGGGTGCGAATCGGGGAGGCGGGGTGATAGATCTGACAAAGATTCAGGTCACACCAAGCTCTTGGCACGAATTGACCTCTCCTTTTGAGCCTCCACCGGAGAATCTCTCGATACAATTCCCTGGTGTCACAATACTCGATGAGATGTCCTGCAGTGCTTGCCAGTATTCTCTTCTTATGTTTTTAAAGAGGTTTGGGGACTTGATCTTTGAATATTTTCCAGGCCAGGAGACAATAAACATTGCAATAGGGAAGGGGCACGAGTCGGTTCCTGTTGGCACTTTATGTATAGGAAACTGCACAGTCGAGCATAAGAGAAGAGGCATCTATGTGTCAGGATGCCCGCCGGTTGCGAGTCAAATCCTAAAGAAGGTCGCAGAAGAGAAGAAGAAAGATTCTAAAAGTTAGGCGGCATAATAAGATTATTTCCCCTTACTCGACCATAGAGGGCAAGTTTCATGTAATATGACTTTAGTTCAGAATTCATTGAGGAGAGCCTCTGAATCCACTCAAGTTTCTCCTCAAAAATAGGGCCATTGAATACAGTACCACATTGGGCAACATATTCACGGGTGATTGACAAAGCGACTTGACTTCGAAATTGTTCTTCAATCGTGCCAATACCATGTAATTTTCTTTCCCACAGTTTATAATCATAAATGTGAGCAGGACAGAAAGTATTACGGCAGTGTATGGGCATAGCCTTTTCTATCTTACAACTAATACCATCAGGACTTCTAAAAATACAGTTTCTACCACCGATAAGCTTTAATCCGCCGGTAATTTTACTTGGTTTTAAAGATAAATACTCGTCAAAGAAAGTTTTACCATCCAAATTCAGATGGCACATGATTCTTTTGATATCTTCAAGCGTAACAGGAGTCTCAACTTCGTCGCTCTCAAAGACATCACATAAGTCGCAGTCGAACGTTTTTATAATAGGGCGTCCTGCAAAATCTCGTAATAAGGCTACTCTCTTTGAACGGGAATCATTAATCCTCTTCTTCAGATCATAAATGGCACTTGAGTACTCGGCTTCATTCCAACCCCCTTTATTTCTAATTATGAAGGCTTTTGTCAGTTCAATAGCAATACTGAATTCTAACAACTCAAAATTGGGCTTTGAATGCGTACAGGAACCAAGCCAACATGATTTAGGTTCATCCTCTTTAGGGGGGTTACACACAAAAAATTTACAAGTCCTTGGTTTTGCAGGATGAATGGAACAGAAATTTTCGTCCGTTAAGAATGCGCAAGCAGTATTTTCTCTTCTCTTTATCTTGAATAGAGTATGCTCTTTTGAGATTGTTCCCTCAATATATTCATCAAATACATCTTTATCAGATATATTCATAAACCTCGCAATTCGATAGATATCATGTAAGGTTGCGGGAACAACATAGTGGCAACACCTGCCACAATTCTTGCATGAAGATCCCTTTTGGGAATCGTGAGGCAGAAGATATAAAAGACCATCTTGCTCCTGTTTATACTCCATAGATCCGTCACACCCTTCAATTGATATAAAATAATATACTTACTCGATTAAATGTGACATAACCTAATGACTTCATTAAATATTAATTTTTTTAATATTGACGATATATCTGACAGTATGAATAAGTATTTGAGATCAACAGATTTGATAGATTGGGAAGAGGGATCATTACTGAGACAGGCAAAAATTCTTGCAAGAGGTTACGACAATCCAATTGATATTGCAAGATCCTGTTTTTTATTTGTAAGAGATGAGATATTCCACAGCTATGATTACAAGATGAATCCGGTCACATTGAAAGCATCCGAAGTCTTGAGATACAGGACCGGATATTGCTACTCCAAAAGCCATCTATTGGCAGCACTACTCAGGGCAAATAAAATACCCTGTGGCCTTTGCTATCAGCGCCTCAGTAAAGATGGAAACGCCCCTCCATTTATCCTTCACGGCCTGAATGCTGTTTTTCTACCGGACATCGGTTGGTACAGAATAGATGCAAGAGGGAATAACGAAGAAGTTACTTCCGAATTCGATCCGCCGAATGAAAGACTTGCTTTTGAGCCCAAGATCGAAGGAGAGGATGATCTTCCAGAGATATGGGACAACCCAATGCCGGTAGTGACTGAATTTCTAGAAAGATATAAAAATTATATTGAAGCCTATAATAATTTGCCAGATATTTAAGTAGTAGAGCATTAAAGAGACTATTTTGATCATACTCTTTGACGATAAATAGATGTATCTATATAATATTAGTTGGAGAAATACAATAACTTCGGAATACTGAGATCATTGATGTATGGTCCAGATTACAGAATGGAAAATGAGTAATGTTTCCAAGCAGAACTGCTTTCAGTTGGGTAAAAAAAGCTAAAGAGAGGTGAATATAGTGAGATATAATGAGGTGAGAGGGAATAAAAGCAAGAAAGTGCTTTCAATTTTGCTTGTGGGGTTGATGCTGCTATTTATCTTCGCAGCAATGGTTCCGGCAGTGAGTGCAGAGTACCATGGTGATCATAACCTGATAATTGCCGGTCGAACGGATAACAAGGTCATTCGAGGTCAGACACTTAAGTTCCAGACTGAGAATTGATGGTGCAAACATGATACTGATGGGCTCCACCCCATCATCTTCCACCGCTGCTTACGATTCAGAATTGCTTGATCCAGGTTACACATATTTCCTTGACAACGACGGTTCAGGTACCTATACGGCAGGTTGAGACGAAGTTCAGTGTAGAAGCTCTGGCGCTCAACCTCAAACTCAAGGTTGGTACAACAGAGGTTACTACCGTCACTAGGGGTGAAAATGTGACAGTTGACATTGCAACCAACTTAGATACTACAAATGATAAAGTAACCCTTGTAGTGATTGATCCGGACGGTATCCAGAAGGCGGTTGATGGTAATGGAAATGTTCTTGCAAACGTACCGATAGCCGCTCTGAAAGCCAACGGTTTAAGCATAACAGGTTGGAATCTTGGACTCTACAAGATCTACATCAAGACAAATGCGAGTCTCTCAGGGACTTGATGAAGAGAATTATGAAAGGCAGCTCAACGTCGTAGCACGCGAGCTTACTTTTACAATGAGCAAAGATGAGATTGAAGTTGGGGAGACGACGACTCTTACAGTTAAAGGTCCATCAAGCGACGCAATAAATGTGATCAGCTCCCAGACAGGGGGAGAATTCGTTGGAGGTTTCTATGAACAGGTTGTCGATGCACCTATAGAAACCACCCAAGTGACATCTACAAATTGGTCATTGGGCGATGATTCAACATACCAAGTTGTCGTTAGGTTCAATGCAAAAGGAACATACAAGTTGACAGTAAACGATGTGACAGATACATATGTAGCTTCAAAGTCTATTACTATCAAAGTTGGGGAAGGAGAGATAACGGTGGACGTACCATCATCAGCAACAATCGGTGAAGAAGTGAAGATCAAGGGTACAACCACGCTTCGTGAAAACACTGATATCGGTATTATCGTGGAGAACCGTTACAACGTCATCGTCGATTCTAAGCATAATGTAGATATCACAAAAGGATACTTTGAGTGGGATTGGGATACTTCAGACATAAATGCCGGTTACTATAAGGTAACTGCATTCTGGGATGAAGATAGTGACAATACTCTCGACTCAACAGAAGATACAAAGGATATTAAGAGTATCAGACTTGAGAGAAAAATTGAGCCCCCCATCACTGACTCTTGATCCAATACCAGATGTGATCCAAGGTGATGATCTTGAAATTACCGGTACAACAAACAGGGCTGACGGGACATACTTCATAATAAATGTTGACGGACCAGGAACCGATGAAACAGCAACTGCCGAAGCTGCTGATGGATCAATATCAGCAACATTTGATACAACAGGTTGGCAGGTAGGTTCATACCACGTAACCGCTGAAGACATAGATAATACGTGCTCGGATGAAGTCTACTTCAAAATAGTAAAACTTGCAACCATCTCAATTCCGGACGTTATGGCAAAAGGGATTGTTACGATCCCGATTAAGATAGAGGATGCGAAAAATGTAGGTGCATGTCAGCTCACACTCACCTACGATCCCACGGTTGCAATCGTGACTGATGTTATCGGTTCTGACTCCGATAACATCAATGCGAATTTGGAGAACGCTTCATCAGGTAAGATTAGACTGAACGTCTTCCAGGGGGCAAGTCCGGGATTGAATGGAGATGTTATTCTTGCAGATCTCAACTTCACAATAGTTGGTGATACCGGTTCATCGACATCACTCAATCTTTATGTTGAAGGACTATTCGACGCAGAAGCAAGCTCCAATACCATCCCATACAAAACCGATGATGGTAGTATTTACGTAACGTTGAACGGTGATGTGAACAATGATGATGCCGTAGATATTTCAGATTGTATGTATCTTGCGAAACATCTCCTCAAAATACAAGGTTTTGAGACCATTGATGAGGTTGCATCCGATGTCAATGGAGACGGTGAGATTGACATATCAGACCGTATGTATCTGGCAAAACACCTTGCTGGCGTGGATGGATTTGAGGTGCTGATCTGATGTTAAGAAAAGTATTTACGGCGATACTTGCCATCGCTTTGTTGCTTTTAGTACCCGGTGCGCTCGCAACCGATTGTAGTGTGGCGGTAGGCCAGTATGAGATTCAAGTAGGCGAATCGATACTTGTTCCGGTTGAGATCAACAGTGGTACGAATATCGTATCGGTTGATCTTACCGTAACTTTTAATCCGACTCTACTATCTCTTGAAAACATTAACGATGGTGAATTCGACAACATCGTTGTAAATTTAGAGGATTCTGATCAGGGTGTGGTAAGGGTCCTGTCATTCCAGGGAGAAAGTTTGGGACTAAATGATACTGTTACCATTGGGGAACTGGAACTTAAGGCACTTAAAGAAGGTGAGAGTGTACTTGGTCTTGAGATCATCAATCTAAAGGACGCAAGTAACATGTCTAATCCAGTCAATCATTCGGTAAGTGATGGTAATATCAAGATAACTAAGGCAGGATCAGGAGATGATCTGGATGATCCACCCACCAGCCCCCATAGGAGGTGGTGGTGGGGGGTTCATTCATTCCGAGATAGATACGGATTCGAAAGGAAGAGTACAAGTCGCTTACTCTGAAGAATCATCAGAAGATAAAGCCAAACTTATCCTACCTGAAGGAACAATTGCTCTTGATGAGGATGGGAAACCACTGAAGTCAGTAAGCATAGGTTCAACCGAAATATGTGGAACAATCTTCGCATGCAACCTCGGACCAAATGGCGCGACTTTTGACCCTGGCATAACAATTCAGATAACCTTTGATCTGGAGGATGTGGCAAAGGACGAAGTTGTTGTCATAAAGGTCTATGATGGAACTGAATGGATTATCCTTGAGACACAATTGTAGATATGACGACGAATACAGCAACTGCAAAGGCCTCCCACT
>JAXHUQ010000059.1:0-10508 GCA_034189535.1 Halobacteriota archaeon
GCTTTTATAGTTCTATCGTTCTTTAAAGCTCTGATAATATCAATCATGTTATTGCTATTGCTTGCCGTATTTTGATAAAAACCTTTAGATGGGGAGTTCTTTAATTTGCAACAAGTATATTGATTTCAAGAGCAATTCGACAAAAGAATGAGTATGTGAGTTTTTATTTCCATGATTCGAATCCGATTCACAACTAAGCTTTGCAGAAGGATGGATTGAACGGTTTCTCGATGAGGATCTTAAGTATGAATTGTTAGGTTGTTGAGTATAAATATACCCCTATATTTTAAACTCTTTTTATAAAAGCTAGAAAGGCCCTTTTTACTCATCATATCACTTCACAATAAGCTTTTACCATCATCATCTCCTTTCACAGGTAAAGTAAAATAGAATGTACTCCCTTCACCGAGCTCGCTCTCTGTCCATACTTCGCCCCCGTGAGCTTCAACGATCCCCTTCACGATTGCAAGGCCGAGTCCTGTACCTCCGCTCTCGTGACTCAGATAATCCCCTAGCTCATAGAACCTCTTGAATATGTTCTCATGCTCTTCCTTTGGGATACCAATACCATTATCGGATACCTTTACCAATACAAACTTTTCCAAGTTCTCAACGCCCAAACCAATTTTACCATTTTCTGGTGTGAACTTTATTGCGTTTTTGACGAGGTTATTTACGACCTGTCTTACACGGTCACCGTCACAATTGAGAAGTAAACCCTCCTTTGGTAGATCGACTGTGATCTCCAGATCTTTATTTTCCGCAAAGGTTTGCATATCTTTTGCAACATCCAGTACCAGATCATTTATCAATGTAGGCTCTCTTTTAAGCTTGAGTCTACCCGAATCAATCCTTGAGATGTCCATCATCTCCCTGTTGAGCTTAACAAGGTGATCAGTATTCTTTTTAATAACCTCTAGGCGCTCTTGCTGATCCTTTGTTAACTCTCCAAACATTCCATCTTTTAGCATCTCAGTGTTTGTCTTTATTACAGATAACGGAGTACCGATCTCATGGGTGGCTATTGCTGCAAACTCGCTCTTCATCTTGTCCACTGCTTTAAGAGCTTCATATGCCCTCTGGAGTTCCTCCTCGGCGATCTTCCGTTCGGTTATATCGCGGATGATACCTCTGAACCCGACAAGCTCGTCACTGCTATCCCGGACGACTGAGACCGAAATACCGACTACCCTTCTATTCCTATTCTTCCTTATGATCTCGCAATCAAAAGCTTCAGCGAACTCTCCTTTTTGATAGGCCTCGTTTAAGATATTCTTAACTTTATCTGCATTCTCGTCATCCATGCAATCTGCATAATTCATGACGATAAGCTCTTCTCGTAGATATCCAAAGATCCTGCATAACGAATCGTTGAAGAATGTAAAGTTACCTGAAAGATCGATCTCGTAATAGGCCTCTTCAATACTCCCTAGGATCGTCCTATACTTCTCCTCGCTCTTTCGCAGATCATCTTCTGCTTGTTTGCGTTCAGTGACGTCGTTGTATACTGCAACAACTTCGCCGGATGGTAGTTTGTATACGTAGTTCTCTCGCCAACCCACTATCCGATTGTCAGCATACATTGAGGTCGGATGATGTTCCGACAGCCCGGTCTGCCAAACTCTCTTGAATATATCCAGAAGTCCGAATTTCTCAATCCCAGGGAATACATCAGTCACCCGTCTTCCAATAATCTCTTCCCTCTTCACTCCCTCTATCCTTTCACCGCTAGAGTTGAAATCGATGAAGACCATATCATCTCCATCGTCCACTGCACCGTAAACGGCGACACCACTGCTCATATTTTCAAATAATTCTTTATATCTTTTTTCACTCTTTTGAAGCATCTCTATAGCGTTTTCAAGCTCAGATATATCTTGTATAGTCCCATAAAGTCCAATAACTCCGTTTCTAGTATAAAACTTTGAAATACTCTCGATAATCCAGTGAACACCCCCATATTTATCTTTTATACGGTACTTTTTCTGAGTAGAATTTTTGGGTGAAAAGATGAATCTGTTTAGGTCTTCTCGCACCCATTCAGAATCTTCCGGGTGGATCAATTGATCAAAATGGACGTTCCCTGATGTGAAATCTTCCTCGTTGTACCCGGTCAAAAGATGGATATTCCCATGGAGGAAATCGAAATTATAGTCCCCATAACCACGGAATGCAACTCCTTGAAAATTTTCAACAAACGAACGATACTGCTCTTCACGTTCCCTTAGTGCTTTTTGTGCATTCTTGTGATCCCTACGGGCCTCGGCATCTGCCAACTCTCTTTTTAGAGCAGGAACAAGTCTTGAGAGGTGCTCCTTGTTTATATAATCGTTAGCACCATACCTCATAACCTCAACCGCAGTCTCTTCTCCAATATTTCCTGAGATTAGGATGAATGGGATGTCCGGATCCCAGACTCTAGAGATGACAAGTGCTTCGAGTCCACTGAACCCAGGAAGGTTGAAATCAGAGATAATAACGTCCCATTCCTTATTTTTAAGAGCACGATTCATCTCATCTGCTCTTCTAACAATATCCCATTCAAGATCATATCCACCATGCTTAAGCTCTAGAATGATCAGTTCCGCGTCATTTATAGAATCTTCAACTATCAACACTTGAAGCTTCTTCTTACTCATCTCTTTCCCTCATATTGGACCACTAAATTGAAGTTTTTCTTTGAAGATAGGCCGATGAAAAGCGTCGCAAAATTTTTGTCTGTTAAAAAAATGATATCATGAATTGGTCGATCTACAGATCAGCTAGCACTGAAATTTCAATTAATCTGATATAAAACTTTCGTGAAAACAAAAATAATACGGGATTTTTTGACGAGATTCAAAGCCCATTTATCTGTTAGGTTAATATTTATGGGATTGAAGTGAAGATCATTTTAAGAGAATTGATCAGAATCGGATACATAAGTGAGACAGGAAAATAAAAAAATATAAAAAAAGAATTAATAAAAAGGAATAAGAATTCCCTTCACTTCAGCGATATTCTTATACCCTTCTTCTCTTTGGAAATTGAAATCTTCTCTTCCCTTGCAAGCCAACCAAGACCCATCTCGACAAGAGCTTTAGGTCTTCCAACATTTGAAGCCACCCCACTCATTGTCATATCTCCATTCTCGTTCAATAGAGTCCAGATCTCTCCTGCCGTTTCTCCAATATCTCCGATCATGATATCACCCCCTTTTTGAGTTACATTTAAAGATCCGTATATTTTCTCAGTTCTATCTGCGATGTTACTTAGAACCCCACCAAGCGTTTCAATTCGGTTGATAAAACTCACCCCTCATATTTACAAAAACCCTCATCTATTATAAATCTTTTCCGTCTCAAATATTATACTCAACAACCTAACAATTCATACTTAAGATCCTCATCGAGAAACCGTTCAATCCATCCTTCTGCAAAGCTTAGTTGTGAATCGGATTCGAATCATGGAAATAAAAACTCACATACTCATTCTTTTGTCGAATTGCTCTTGAAATCAATAACTGAAGTTCCATTGATTTCGTAAAATCCGAAGGTGTTTTTTATACTGTCACGTACCTCTCTCGTTGTCCAATAGTCTCGTTCTTTGAGTAACTCGTGGAGCTGTTCTTTCCAGACTTCATTGAGTCCGGGTAGTCTGCCTCCGGCGTATCAAGGCACTAAACCGAAGTAACCCTGTTCAGTTCACAGGGACTCTCATGCCTCCGAATAGGGATTTGTTCCGGTTTGGACATGTTATAAGGTATGCATTATAAGCATTAAAAGTTTGGTGTCGGGGTATAATACGGTTCCCGACAAAAAATACCCTTCCCTATTCCAGACAAGCAGATTCCCAATTAAAAAATAAAAAATAAAAAATGAGAAGCTCATTTGTTCTTCTCAGCTTTCATCTTTTTTATCTCTTCTTCTCTTAGCTTTCTCTTGAATATCTTTTCAGTTACAGTGAGTGGAAGATCTTCTCTGAACTCCACAAATTTTGGAACGGAGTATGGTGGAAGTTTCTCCTTACAAAACTCAATTATATCTTCAGCGGTAACCTTTCCTTTCTGATCTTCTTTGAGTTGGATGAAGGCCTTTATCCTCTCGCTTCCGGCACGTTCCGGATCCGGTATACCGATAACTCCAGCCACCTCAACAGCAGGGTGCTGAAAGAGTACATCATCGACAACTCTTGAGTATACCTTGAGTCCGGATACGTTTATCATATCCTTTGTCCTGTCAACAACGTAGAAGTACCCGTCTTCATCCATCTTTACAAGATCACCGGTGTGCAGCCAGTTGTCATCGAGACCGCTACCAGGTGTTGGCCAGTATCCAAGCATAACTTGCGGACCACGGATAAGCATCTCTCCGACCTCTCCGAACGGAACCTCTTTTCCGGTCTCAGGATCGACTAATTTTACATCAGTATCTACAACCGGTGTACCGATTGAGCCTGGTTTCATACCTTCCTTTTTACCAAGCATCTTCATGAATGCTGACATGTTTGCATGAGTCACAGGGCTTGTCTCGGTCAGTCCGTATCCTTCACCAAGCGGACTCTTTGTCTTCTTCTCGTACTCCTCAGCGACCTCTGGTGGCAGTGCAGCAGAACCGGATACTCCGATCGTCCTCACACCCTTAAGATCTTTACTTACGAGGCGCATATATTGTGTCGGAACACCGATTGACATTATCGGCTTGTACTTCTTCATCACTTCTATCATGGCATCCGCATCCCTTGCATCGGGAAGCAGCAGCATCCTTACAGCAGTGGAGACACCCACAAACATGAGCATATGACCATATTGGTGGAAGAAAGGTAATGCAAGCATCATCGACAAACCGCCGAGCCTCTTCAGAAAACCCATTCCGGCACCAGTCATCTGATGGACGTTCGATACCATGTTAGAATGTGTGAGCATAACTCCTTTTGGTATTCCTGTCGATCCACCCGTGAACGGAAGCAAAGCAAGATCTTTCTTTGGATCTATATCAACTTTTGGAGGGTTTGGATCGTGTTCTGCGATCAGACTCCTGAGTTGATACGCACCGGATACATCTTTGAGCTCAGGTTCTTCAGCAGAATAGTCCTTGATCGAAGTGATTATTATGTTCTCAATATCAGTTCTGTCCCTTATAGAATCGACCATTTCAAATGACGTGTCCTCACATATCACAGTATTTACGCCCGCCTCTCCAAGTTCATAAACAAGGTCATCGGCTTTATGTAACAGACTGCATGGGACGACGGTAGCCCCGGTCTTCAGAATTCCGTGGTCAGCAATAATGAACTGCGGGGATGTCGATATAATCGTTGCGACTTTATCACCCTTCTTTACACCCATCTTTGTAGAAAGTGCATTGGAAAGTCGGTCTGCCTGTTGCCCCATTTCACCATAAGTACTCTCGGCTCCCAGGTAAACGTAGGCCGGTTTATCAGGGGTTTCACGTACCACTTCATCGAGTATCCCAAACAAAGGAATATCAGGATACGGCGCAGCCGTTGTCGGAAGCCCCAGATTCTCATAAACCTTCAACCAAGGTTTGTCAGCATAACTCATATTTCCAGACATGCCATAGACTTTAGAGTGGTTTAAATTTAAATCTTTTCATTAATAATGAGGATAAAGAGATTGTAAGTCATAGGAGCTGTGAGTAGAAAACTTCCACGAAATAAATCTATTTGATATCGAACTCTTCTCAAAACGCTAGACATCATCTTGATTGATACCAGATTCACCACAGCCATGAAACATACCTCCAAGCGTTCAAACCTCACCATAACTCTTTTAATAGACTTTATCCATGCGTTGAATCTCTCAACTGAACCCCTTTTCTTGTAGGCTTCACTATCAAATCTTGTAGGTCTCCCCCTCCCCCTCTTTTTTTGCAACTACTGTTTTGCTACCCGCGGAAACGGAATCAATAGATATTATACGAGCTCTATGAGCACCCCCAGTACTTCTTGAAATATTCTATCCAAAACTCCCTCTTCCTGCCACCATTTCATTCTTCTCCATGCAGCTGCTATGATCCATATTTCCCTACCATATCTTCCCATTTACGTCCTGTTGTCAGGACAAAAAGATGCCATTGAGTGTGGTTCTATCATCTGGTCTTGGTCTTGTAAGTATGGTGTGGTGGGACTTGAGTATGCGAAGAGACTCACTTTTTGGAAAAAGGACTTTGATAATAGTATTTCTAGTCTTAATGGTATCTTTAACCGGATGTTTGGATTTCAGCAGTGATGAGATCGTCGAGGTCGAGATAGGAGGTACTTTAGTCTACGCTGAGGTTGCCGAATCTTCTTCTGAGAAGATTAGGGGGCTTATGTACAGGACCCATCTGAATGAGACAGAGGGAATGTTATTTGTATATGATTCCGAACGTAACTTGTCATTCTGGATGAAGAATATGGAGATCCCAATCGATATGATATGGTTGGACTCGAACTTGAGTATTGTTCATATAGAAGATAGTGTGCCACCTTGTAGGGAGGATGACTGCCCCACATATACCGCACCATCAAAAGCGATGTATATTCTTGAGGTGAGAGCGAACTTCACAAACAGAAATGATGTGCAAGTGGGAGATCAGATCAAGCTGAACCGTTCTTTTTAATGGAATATGGCCCATTTTTTACTGGTGGATGCTAAGTGTTATGTCGGATAAAATAAAAATGAAAGTAACAGATAGGCAAAGGAAGAGATAAATGACATCAGAAGATAATATTCTGCATCTGTTGTTCAGTTTACTTTTTCTATTGTTTCTCTTTGAGCGGGGCTATTTTCAAGCAAAGGCGATGAGAGTATCCGGAGAAGCAAGTAAGTTCAGAGAAAGTAAACAAAAGATGGCTGTAATGATTTTCTTCTTCCTTGTTGCACAATTGTGGGTTCTCGGTAGTTTTGTATACATTGTGAGACCGGCACTTTTGAATTGGACTAATCTGCCTATCCCCTCATGGATAAGATGGGCAGGGGCGATAATAACGGTATCCGGAATGGCTCTCGAATTTTCTACTCAGTTGTATTTAGGGAGAAACTATTCAACAACACTACATATCAGCGAAGGGCAATCACTTGTGACTACAGGTCCATATCGTCATATTCGGCATCCGATGTACACTGCCCTTATCACCGTGGGGATTGGGTTGGGATTATTGTCGACAAGTTGGTATTTTCTGTTACCATTTCTGGTGACGGCCATTGTGATTGTACTCAGGGTAATGCGTGAAGAAGAAGCTATGATTGAAAGATTTGGTGATGAATACATTGAATATACTCAAAGAACAGGGCGGTTTTTCCCGTGTTTGAGGCGTAGTGACGCAGACGCATAATCTATTTCATTCTAAATAACATTGGTTCTGTATCCAAATCTCGGATGTGTGTATGAAGGAAATGTTCATGAGACGAGTCAAGATACTGGAAATAATAAATCCGAAATAGCCCTCTAGAAGATCTTTCAACCGTATCTCAAATTCAGAAACATCTTCCCTCTACCCATATCTATTATGGTAATTGAAATAGGTATATGAAATTATATCCTTCTGAACGAACTGTAACCATTCTTCTTGAATTTTCGGATAATGTAAAATAGGTTGAAAACTTAATGATGAAAATGAGTATAACTAATAAGTTAGGTTAAGTAAATATAATATGAGTCTACTAATCTGGATTGGAATTGTATTCTGTATCTCTCAGTCAGCTATGTTTTCAGGTCTTAACCTTGCCTTTTTCAGTATCAGCAAGTTACTACTCGAAATAGAATCGAAAAAGAACAATAAGCACGCATTGAAAATCGCAAAGTTGAGGGAGGACTCAAATTTCCTTCTGACAACGATATTGTGGGGGAACGTAGGGATAAATGTATTATTGACATTATTATCGAACTCCGTTATGGCTGGAACCATTGCGTTTGTTTTTTCAACAGTTATCATCACTTTTGTGGGCGAAATCATACCTCAAGCATACTTCTCGAGACATGCCATGAAAACTGCCTCTCTGTTGTCACCAATTCTTCGATTTTACCAATTCTTACTTTATCCGGTAGCAAAGCCTACATCTTTAATACTGGACAAATGGTTAGGTACGGAGGCAATAACATTTTTTCAAGAAAAAGATCTACGAGAACTTCTGAAACTACATATAGCTTCACCAGAAACAGATATTGAAAAGATTGAGGGAAAAGGTGCTTTAAATTTCTTAGCCATTGATGATTTGACAATAATCGAAGAAGGTGAGCTAATTGACTCTAATAGCATAATTGAGCTTCCTTTCAACAATAACAGGCCTGTATTTTCTATCACAAAACCTTCATATAAAGATCCCTTTCTGAAAAAAATACAAGCTAGTAAAAGAAAATGGATAATACTTATCGATGCAACAGCTGAACCACGCCTTGCATTAGATTCTGATGCTTTTGTTCGATCAGTTCTTTTTGAGGAAGATGATTTCAATCCTTTGAAATTTTGCCATAGACCGATCGTTTTCAGAGATCCAAAAACATCTTTGGGGGAGGTAATAGTTCAACTTAAAGTGTTTCCAGAACGGACAGGTGATGATGTGATAGACGAAGATATAATCTTGTTCTGGGGTGTTGAGCAACGACGAATTATCACTGGTTCAGATGTGTTAGGCAGATTATTAAGAGGTATTGTTCAGCAGGAAAAAACAGCTTTTAGGAAGATTAAAAATGGAGAAACATAACAAGGCAAGTGCAGCCGACGCAAAAAGCCGCGCTGTAGATTAGCAAAGTTATGCAAAATCCCGTCATCTAAGTCACTATGAAGAATGGTTGGCTATCAGACATAGAACAGAGCGGCAAAAGAGGATAGAAATGAAAGATTCATTGAATCAATCAACCCTAGATCAATTGGTTAAGAATGCAGCTACAAAGAAGTATATCTACGGAGCTGTCTTTCATGTATCCTCTGGTGACAATAGCCTTGATCTGATTAGTGCATCGGGGGAAATGGAGGAGAATAGTCAGTACTACATAGCCAGTATAAACAAGCTTTTTGTCTCTTCGATTATTCTGAGGCTATATACAGAAAATAGACTGGATTTGCATGACAAGATCTCAGAATACCTTCCGGCGGAGGTGGTTCGGGGACTACACGTACATAAGGGAAAGGACTATTCTAATGACCTTTGCATTGTCCACCTAATGTCTCTTACCTCCGGGCTGCCCTGCTATCTGGTCGATAAGCAAGCTAATGGAACAAAAGCAATGGCTGAGCTTGAAGCAGGTGTTGATCAACCCTGGCCAATTGACAAGGTGATTCACGAGGTAAAGAGGATGAAAACACACTTCCCACCTGGGAAGAGAGGTAAGGCCAAATACGGCGATACGAACCATCAGATTCTGAGCTTAATCATAGAGAACATCACTGGAGAACCCGTAAGTCTTGTCCTTAAGAATCTGTTCCAAGAGCTGAATCTAACCAGAACTTATGTATGTGAAGATGCAAATAACGAAACCTTTGTCCCCATCCATTATAAGTCGGAAGAAATGCATATCCCTCTGTTTCTCAACTCTACACACAATGATATTATCTCCACGGCAAGGGACCAAATGACCTTCCTAAAGGCCTTCTTCAGCGGTCAATTCTTCCTAAAAGCAAGACTGAAGGAATTGGAGAAATGGAAGAGAATCTTCTTCCCCTTCAAATACGGCATTGGCTTACAGAAATTCTACATGCCCCGTCTTCTTTCACCATTCCATGGCATCCCTGACATGATTGGCCATGGTGGCTCCACGGGTTCTGTGGCTTTCTATGTGCCTGATATGGATCTTTACATCACCGGTTCTACAAACCAGCAGGCAAGGCCCAATATTGCTTTTCAGACCATGATTAAGATTGTCAACAAATTGTAGTAATCAAACATTGCTGAATAAAGAAGTCGGAGATAATTCTGTGTACAACCTCGATTCGAAGACAACGGGCTCTGCATAACAATGCACTCCAGTGCGACTGCACTAGCTATGTCGATTAACATGGGTTCAGCGGCCAAGTTGTGTGTTTTATTAACTGGCGTATTCTGCAGGCATCGTGCAGCGGGCTCAATTCGGGCGATATGCGTATTAATAATGTGAGGTCAATACGAAATACAAAGTACATAGGTTTGATTTGAAAATGAATACCGACAAAGATAAACTAGAAGTATTTTTAAACAGTTTAAAAGGGGAAATCGTATCTATTGTCCCAAATGTCAAACCTGTGTTTATGGGTATGGGGGCAACTGCAAAAGTAGATTTTCTTCTGATTATTGAGAAAACATAGAATTGTAAGACAATTCTGAAGGGGCATACCAACGGAAAATAGCGACGAGAAGTATCTTGAAGGCCATTTTATCAGTATTTGGATAGGAGTTGGAATTGCATTGGTGCCGGAATTGGGGTACCCTTTGGTATTGTTATTGGAAACCCGTCTTTTTTGTAATCGGATTGGCAATTGGTTTATCCATTGTAGTTGCAATTGGTTCTTCAATCGAAGCTCATTAGAAGAAAGAAGGGTAAATATGACCA
>JAXHUQ010000006.1:0-32336 GCA_034189535.1 Halobacteriota archaeon
TCTTGTGAATCTGTTTCCCTCCGGGGAAGAAGGGACAGACCTCTTTTGCATTATCGCAGACAGTTATCACATAGTCAAATTTTGTTTCCCTGAACTCATCGATACTCTTTGAACGATGAGAAGATATATCAATTCCAATCTCCTCCATCACTTTCGTGGTATAGGAATTGATACCAGTCGGTTCTGTTCCGGCGCTATAGGCATGGTATTTACCCTTTAGTAGGTGATTGACCAACCCCTCCGCCATCTGAGAACGAGCCGAGTTATGTGTACAGATAAACAATATCTTCTCAACCATTATTTTACCCCTCCACGAAGATATGACTCGTTCTCTTACAGATGGAGACGAGCATAAGCATCACTGGCACTTCAATCAAGACACCGACCACGGTTGCAAGTGCGGCGCCTGAGGAAAGTCCGAATATCATCGTCGCCGTTGCGATTGCCACCTCAAAATGATTTGATGCTCCGATCATTGCAGCAGGCGCTGCATCTTGGTAGGCCAGCTTTAAAATTCTCGCTATAACGAAGTATCCGAGAATGAAGATGAGGACGGTCTGAATAAATAGCGGTATTGCAATCCATAGAATTGTAAGAGGGTTGTCAACGATGATTTCACCCTTCAAAGAGAACAAGAGAATAAGAGTGATAAGTAGGGCGACTATACTTACAGGCGTAAGGTGGTGAACGAACCTGGTATTGAACCACTCAAGACCTCTAGATCTAATGATCCACCTCCGAGAGAAATAACCGCACGCAAGCGGGAGAGCGACATATATACCAACGGAAAAAAGCATCGTCTGCCACGGTATTGGCATATCGTTGACACCGAGTAAGAATCCGCCGAGGGGTGCATAGAGGAAAAGCATAAGCAGTGAGTTTACAGCTACCATGACAAGTGTCAGCCCGTCATTTCCCTTTGCCAGATAACTCCACATCAAAACCATGGCAGTGCACGGGGCAATTCCGAGAAGTATTGCACCTGATATGTAACTTCTCCATAACTCGACCTCAACACCACTCTTCAGTATTTCTGTTCCGGGAATAAATCCTGTGAAGAGATATCCGAGAAAGAAAGTGGCGATAATGTACATTGTAAAGGGCTTTATTGCCCAGTTTATAAAAAGAGTCATGAGAACAGGTTTGGGAGTCTTTGCCGCCCTTAAAACCTCTGAAAAATCGATCTTCACCATAATCGGATACATCATAAAGAAGAGGCAGATTGCAATAGGAATTGATACCTGATAAATGGACAAGGCATCAAGTCTAAAAGCAATATTTGGGGCAGTCTTTCCTAGGAGTATCCCTACGCCAATGCATACAAATACCCATATAGTCAAATACTTTTCAAAGATTGATAGATGTTTATCCTCTACCATTTTAGTACCTCAGGATCCCAATGCTCGTATGATGCCACCAATTAGAGTATCTTCCACAGTTATAGCTCCTTCCGGGCATAGTTCCTGGCAACAGAAACAACGGATGCACAACGAATATTTGTAGGTTGGAGGCTTCTTGTTATCACCGGAATGCCAATCGAGTGATTTCGGATCTACAGGGCACATCTTAACACATATACCACATATGTTGCACTTCTCTTGGTCGATTACCGGCCTGGGGGTGATCCTGTTTTTAATAAATCCTCGAATACCTCCGCTAGCCACTGATTGAGGGGGCTTTCTTGTTATATTAAAGTTTTTATCGATGAACGATTCGGGATCGGTACCCAACACATCAATATTCTCAAGATGATATGTCCCAAGTCCTGCTTCTTCCCCTGGTTTCGATGTCGGGACGATCTCCGGATCAATATCTACAATCTTGCAAGCAATCGAATCAAGTGCAACGGGATCGGTTGAGAATAAGAGGGCGTTTAATTTATTCGGATTGCCACTCCGAGGACCGTTACCTTCCATTGCAATTACCGCATCCATAATATACAGACGGGGTCTTGTAGCCATATTGAGATCGACGAGCATGGTGGAGAAATCATAGGGATCAGGCATCTTGACATGATATTCTCCCTTGAGCATTCCGGGAACACATCCGAACTGGTTTTTTACAGCGCCAGTCAGTCGTGTTAGCTGATGTGTCTTCAACTTCGAGAGGTTTATGAGTCCATCAGAATCAAGAACTCCGTTTGCAATGACGAAACGCTTGGTAAGAAGACCATCCTTGTGGCTGATCGGTCTACCACTATCAAAATCAGCAAGTTCCAGATCGAGATCATCACCCACGTCCTTGAGACCGGCTCTTTGCATCTGCCTTTCACACTTACCAAAGCCTGGAGAGTCGCCATAACAAACTGTGACACCTGCGTCCTTTAGCAATTTTGCCAGGGCCTTAAAAACCAATGGATGTGGACCCACGCAACGCGCGGGATCTGCACCGAACAGGAGATTTGGCTTTATGACTATCTTTTCCCCCGATTTCACAAAACTGAGAACTCCGCCAAGTAGACTAATACCCTCTTCGACAGCCCTCGTTATCTCCCCCTCATTATATGATTCGCATCTGACAATCGCAACCTTCGATCTCATCATTGCTGGTACATTATTTACATATGTATATAAAGGATAATGGTATCAGACCTTTAAAAGAGAAAGACTTAAAATTCATTAAGAATATACCTCTGACGAGTGGTTAAAATGCCTGAAGACAACGTAATATACATTGGCAACAAACCTGTAATGAACTATGTTCTTGCAGTAGTAACTCAGTTCAATAGCGGATCCAAAGAAGTGGTTATCAAGGCTAGAGGTCGTTCCATATCGAGGGCTGTAGACGCATCTGAGGTATCCAAGAACAAATTTTTACCGGATATCAAGGTCAAGGATATCAGGATTGGAACAGAAGTTATGAAAGGAGAGCGCGGGGATAACATCAACGTCTCTTTCATAGAGATTTCTATGGGTAAGTAGGCATTTTTTAAAGTCCGTAGGCTACTTTATCATGGTGCACATCCCTGAAGATCACCCTCGTTATCAATCTCTTATGACGAGGGAGAAGATCACCGAAGCAGTTGAAGATGGTATATGTTCTCCCATCGGTTTGATAGCACACGGCCGAGGAGAGGCTTTAGACTACATGATTGGAGAAGAGACGATCGGTCACGCTATGCTTGCTACTCGTGTCTCTGTTGCTATGCTGCTTCTTGCAAAGAGGCCGGTTTTATCGATAAATGGTAATACAGCAGCACTTGTACCTGGTGATATCGTAAGATTGTGTGAGGTATTGAACGCCCGTCTCGAGGTGAATCTCTTTTATAGGACCGAAGAGAGGGTGAGAAGGATCGTTGAAAGGTTGAAACAGTCCGGAGCAGGTGAAGTACTCGGAGAGAATCCTGATGCCAGAATTCCCGGAATTGAGCATGCAAGATCGAAGGCATATAAAGAAGGTATCTATAGTGCCGATGTCGTATTAGTCCCACTTGAGGATGGGGACAGGTGCAGCGCACTGGTAAATATGCAGAAGTGTGTCATTACAATAGATTTGAACCCATTATCACGGACTTCTCAGACTGCGACAGTTACGATAGTTGATAACATAATTCGAGTCATACCAAATATGATCTCACTTGCTCCCGAGATGAAAGATATGAAAGATGAAGATTTGAAGGAGATTGTTGGAGGTTTCGATAACAAGAGAAACCTTAAAGATACAATCTCATATATTGGCGATCGGCTTGGTACACTCTCCAAGTGATTATCATCTCTTTATCCTGATTATTGCATAAAGACCGGTCCCAAGAATAATAACCACGATTGCAAGTCCGAAAAATGGTGCTTCTTTCTCCTTGGGCGAGTCCCAATCATAAAAGAAGATTTCTGTAAAGTATTTCCCAACGTCTATGTTTATGACTATCACTCCGGTTTCTCTATTCTTTACCGGACTGCCTTTGTTCCAGTTTATGCTCGAGATGAGCGTCTTTTCCCCATCAACAACTATCCCTTTTGTATGTATCTTTGATAGATAGGTATCGCCTCTTTTGAGCCTTGCTTCAATGTCAAGTCTCTCTTCTTCTGCAATTCTGTTGACATAAGATTCCGTCTCGGAGTTGGATGCGACGTTGTACCAGCTACCATCCATCAGTATCTTCACCTCGCAACCTCTCCTTGCCGCATCTATTGCAGCTTCAAGATACTGATTCGCCCCCTCTTCCCAATCTTTACTTACATAAAGCTGCTCTATGTAAACGCTCTCTTTTGCAGAGTACAGTAGCCCGAGTATCGTCTCGTTTTTTGTTGCTGTATCAGGTGCTACTACTGGTACAACCGTGAAATATCCTTGCACCACTTTTGATCCGAATACGGGATCATGCCTCTCCTCTTGAATCTTCTTCTCCGGAACCGCTCCAATAAATTCTTTTGCAGAAGCAATGTCAAGACCGTTGAAATCAGTTTCGAAGACGAGAGAAAAGTAAGAAGAAACGTTTGTGTCGTTTATAATGATCCCCCATCCACGGTTTCCGGGTAAACCACCGGCTGGAACTCCCGTATACTTAAAATTCTCAGAGATTATAAGCGTCCTTTCGGAGTCTATCACCATGTACTTTGCGTGAACATATCGGTATCTTTCAATAGTGCCATCACTTCCCTGCATGAAAGATACCTCTCCCCCTGCCTCTTGAATCTCATTTGCGATATAAAGCTCCTCATTCTCAATTCCTCCGACAGGGCTTCCTTCCATAAGAATTCTCACATCAACTCCGCGACCAAGAGCCCTCTTGATATCTTCCATTATCCCTTGATTATTAAACTCATAAACGCAAATATCAATCGACGATTCGGCTCTATCAATCGCTTCTGTGACCTCTTTATAGCTGCAGTCGGGAGAGACAAATAGTGTCACCTCACCCTCGAATTCAAACGTCTCAACCGGAAATTCAGATCTTGGTAACTCACCATATTTTAACTCGATCCAATCGCTACAAGTGTCAGTGTCAGAGTTATCAATTCGTTTGAATATCCCTCCTTCACTAGCTTTTCCAAGCCCTTCACCTGACCAACCCTCGCCATCATATCTGCTGTCTCCATAGATGACGAGGTCTATCAGATCACCATGCGAATCAAAGAGTATGATCTCATCACCGTCATTTCTGAGGCGAATCATACCACCTTGCATCTTGGGAACAGCGGGGTCTTCATCAGAACTGTAATGAAAGTCAGCTCTTCTCCCGTTGTTCTGCTCAAAGCTCTCTTGGTCTCTTGTGAGGTATATCACCCCATCTTCATAGATGATCGTCCCCCAAGGAAAGGTGATATTTGCTTCCAGATCGCTTAACGTCCACCCGGATACATCAACCGGTCCATTTCCCGGGTTATAGACTGCAATATACTCGTCAAGATCATTTTTGACAAGCGTATCCGGATAAAATTCCTTGATTAAGATTTGATCCTCAGAGGCTGTTGTAACCGGTACAAAAAGGATGATTAATAGCAAAATTAGGAAAAATCCGGCTTTACTTATATCGTTCATCAAAATCCTGTCTCTATCTTGTTTTTTTCATCTTCCGGCATCTCACTTAACCCCCAAACAGGAGTAGAAATCCATTTTCCCTTATCAGTTCCGGTTCTTTTTATACCTGCCATCGATTCACCCTTTCAGAAGATTTATCTTATGTTGCATTAAAGTCTCTTTTCATCAATTGAATTCGGAGACACTAAAAGAAAGATATATTAGTGTTAACGTTCATGACATAGTGCTATCGCTTTAGATGTCAATTTTGATCGTGATACATATGACTGATTTATCAAATCAACGGAGAATAGCATCCGAGGTATTGGGTGTGGGTATCCATCGTGTATGGATGGATCCGGAAGCTGCGGAAGATATAGCAACAGCTGTAACAAGGGAGGATATCAGAGATCTCGTCTCGGAAGGGGCTATTAAGAAGAAGCAGGCTAAGGGTGTTAGTAGGGGTAGAGCACGTGTAAGTGATCTTAAGAAGGCCAAAGGACATAAAAAAGGGCACGGCTCCCGAAAAGGTGCAAAAGGAGCAAGAAATCCTAAAAAAGAGCAATGGATGCGCAAGATCAGGGCCCTCAGAAGAAGGCTCAAGGAATTGAGATCAGAAGGTACTCTTGATGCCACAACATACAGGAAGATGTATAACAAGGCAAAAGGAGGAGAGTTCAGAAATGTCACCCATCTGAACAATTACCTTAAAATTAAAGGTTATACTGAGGAGTAATAATGGCAAAAGGACCAAATTATCGAGTTCCATTCAGGAGGAGAAGAGAGGGTAGGACGAATTATAGACGTAGACTCAGATTGCTCACCTCAAACGAGCCGAGGCTCGTGATACGAAAGAGCAACAAACACATAGGTCTACAACTTGTTGTACCTAAAATAGAAGGAGATGAGACCTTAGTCTGCGTAAAGTCTACGGATCTTGCAGGTTATAGTTATGAAGGTAATACCGGAAACATTCCTGCTGCCTATTTAACCGGACTTCTTTTTGGTTTAAAAGCCGTCTCCAAAGGATATGAGAATTCGATCCTCGATATCGGCTTACAGACATCAGTACCCGGTTCACGCATATATGCTGCCTTAAAAGGTGTAATAGATGGAGGTTTGTCTACTCCTTGTGATGAGGACATGTTCCCTGCCGAAGAGAGGATTATGGGCGGACATACAACTATGGCAAACCCATCAGATCATTTTGAATCGGTGAAGAAGAAGATTATGGATGGTTTTTGAGGTATTAAATGAAGCATGAATTCGAAGAAGAGTGGGTCCCAACTACTAAATTGGGTAGGCTGGTTGCGGATGAGAAGATCACCACCATAGAAGAAGCTCTCGCATCGGGATTGGCGCTGAGAGAGCATAGTATAGTTGATATTTTGGTGCCGGATTTGAGGGATGAGATTCTCGATATCAATATGGTCCAACGGATGACTGACTCAGGAAGAAGAGTCAAGTTCAGAGTGATTGTCGCTATCGGAAATGAGAACGGTTTTGTTGGTGTGGGGCAGGCAAGAGATGCCCAAGTCGGTCCTTCTATAAGAAAGGCGATCAACAATGCAAAATTGAACCTGATCAAGATAAATAGGGGCTGTGGTTCTTGGGAGTGTGACTGCGGAGAGGAGCATTCCATCCAATTTGAGGTGACTGGAAGCTCCGGAAGTGTAGAAGTCACATTAAAACCTGCACCTATGGGGCTTGGTCTTGCATGTGGTGAGACCGCAAAAAAAGTTCTTGAGCTTGGTGGTGTGAAGGATGTATGGGCTACTTCCAGTGGTAGGACCAGGACGACGATGAACTTTGCCAAGGCGACATTTGATGCCCTTAAGATGACCACTACCATGAAGCTTCCTCCACCAGTGAAGTGAGCTAATAAAAAGATGGACAAGGAGATCATATCCGAACTCAGGTCAAATAAAGTTATTCTCGGTCAAGAGGCCGCAACAGAGCTTGTAAATTATGGCAGGAAGAGGGATGGCTTCATAGAGCTTTCTCTGGAAGAAGCAGCCTATCTTATAGAGCGCGCTAAAATATCCGTCTTTTTCGAGAAAAAACGATTAAATTTCAAATTTTTTGTCAGGAAAGCATCTCAAATATCACATAACTTTGAATTGAAGTATTTGGTCTACAAGGATCTGCGTGAGAGAGGGTATTATGTCCAGCCGGGAACTCCTGATTTTAGAGTATACCCAAGAGGTGGTAGCCCTGGTACAACTCCGGCTGAGTATTATGTACATGTGATCTCAGAGAGGGAGCCACTGGAGTTGGATAAGCTCATAAAAGAGTTAAAAGTTGTGGAAAATGTTAGGAAGCGGATGATACTTGCGATAGTTGATGAAGAGAGCGATATTACTTTTTATGAGGTTGAATCTACCGCATTCAAAGAAGGAAGTGAATCTGAAGAGCTTGATTCAGCAGGATCAGAGGTTGCTACTTTACTACATGATCGCGTTGTGTTATGGGATCAAAAGAGATCAAATGAGCTCTTCAACAATGGTTTTTTCGGTAGACTTCTCGATGAAAAGAGGCTTCAATTGTCACTTGTCGAGTCCTCATACCTTCTACAGATCGGTCTTATAAATCTAGTGGATATCAATGACGAGAAAATTACTATTGAAGATTTTTTTGAGTATGCAAAGAAGATTGAAATTGACTTTGCTGCAAAGTATAAAGTCTATGAGGATCTGAGAAAGAGAGGGATGAGCGTTAAGACAGGTTTTAAGTTCGGAACTCATTTCAGGGTTTACGATGGTATGAAGGATACCCACTCAAGATTTCTTGTTCATGCGATTCCAGCAGAGCACGTATTCTCACTCCAGGAGATGTCAAGAGCGATAAGGCTTTCACATAGTGTCAGAAAGAAGATGGTCTTTGCTTATGATATGGATAATATTATCGGTTATATTGATATTGGTAGGGTCAAACTCTGAGGAACGGATATGTCACCTAATAAAATATCTCCCGTTGTTATGAGCATCGCCGGTTCGGACTCTAGTGGCGGTGCAGGAATAGAAGCAGATATCAAGACCTTTTCAGCCCTTGGAGTCCACGGAACTTGTGTGGTTACTTCTGTTACTTCCCAAAACGGAAAAGGTATTCAGTCAATATTTGATCTACCTCAATCCGAGATATCTATGCAGTTTGAATCAATAATTACTGAAACAAATATTACCTATGCAAAATCCGGTATGCTGCATACAAAAGAGACGGTAAAAACGGTCTCTGAACTGGTGAAAAAGAACGATATCCCGCTTGTTATTGATCCCGTCATGAGTGCGGAGGCAGGAGGTTTACTACTCAACAAAGATGCAAGAGAGACGATGGTTCATGACCTTATCCCTGTTGCGAGAGTTATCACCCCGAACATTTATGAGGCAAGCATCTTATCAGGTATTGATATTGGAGATAAAGAGACTGCTATAGAGGCTGCAAATAAGATAGCAGAACTAGGTGTGGAGGCTGTCATAATAACAGGTGGACACGCAATAGAGAAGACTAAAGATAGATACGACTTGCTACTTTCTGATGGCGAAGTTGAGATAATCTCAGGTAAATTTTTTGATGGGAGTGCTCATGGTACAGGGTGTACATACTCGGCCGCTATCTGTGCAAGACTGGCTCTCGGAGATAATTACCACGATGCTGCTATCTCTTCTAAGGAATTTGTACTAAACTCAATTTCAAGAATGAGTCGAGTTGGTTCTGCATTCATGCTCAATCATACCGGGATATATTTGGAGTTTTCCGAGAGATACCTGGTTCTTGAAGATCTGAAAATCGCTCTAAGATCTGCTCTGGAAAATGAACGTTTTCATCATCTTATCCCTGAGGTTGGTTGTAATATTGGTATGGCAATCAAAGGTGCAGAAGATTTAAGTGATGTCGCAGCAATTGATGGGAGAATCCACAAGGTAAGTGGTAGAGCAAAAGCAGCAGGACCAATTGATTTCGGCGCAAGTGATCACGTATCAAGGATCATTCTCACTGTCACCTCATTCGATGGTAGTATGAGAGGTGGCATGAATATAAAGTATTCAAAAGAGATTCTATCTGCCTGTAAGGCGCTTGAGATGAGTATGGCATCCTTTGATAGAAGGGATCAACCCCCTGGGGTGAAATCGATGGACTGGGGTGTCTCAGATGCTATCTCAAGATCCGAAGGTGTCGTTTCCGATATCATATATGACCTCGGCGATGTCGGAAAAGAGCCTATGATAAGGATTCTTGGAAGGAGTGCAACAGAAGTGGTAGCAAAAGCATTGAAGATACTTGATATGCTCTAATGGGATTTACCGAGTTCACTCTTGATCTCGATCAATTCATCAATTCTTTCCTTAAGCTCAGCAACCTTGTTCTTTAAATTATCATCACAGTCAGTGACGATTTCATCAAGCTTTCCAACCTCCCTCTGGTATGGCCCAAGCCTCCTGCTTATCCTTAAAGATTCAGACCTATCCAGTTCTTCCTTATCCTTAAGATCTTCTTCAAAGATAGATTCAATCTTGGAAGAGATCCGTGAGATCTTCTTGTAGGTCTCTCCCCCTTGCATCGTTAGGGCCAACTTCTTTAAAATATTTACAACACTCTCGCCGTGCTCTGTAAGCTCGATATACTTAACCCTCCCTTCTTTATGTGAGAGTACCAGACCAAGCCTCTCCATTTCTATAAGTAGATTTGTAGCGTGGGCAAAAGTGGTATCTACTTCCTTTATGATTGTTGATGTATACGGCCTCTCAAGTTCGCCTATCTTCAAGAGTATCTGTACCGGTCTCTTCTGTAAAAGTAGCCTCTCTATTTCATCTGTCATCTGATCAATAGTATCCTTGCGAATATCTTAAATATCTTTGCTGTCCAGTCCTATAAATGGTGGCTATCAGGTGAGCGAGATTAATAATATAGGGGATAATGTATCTGTGAAACTTGAGTACCTAAAAAGAGCAAGTGTCGGTGTCGCGAGCGAAGGAATCGTTGTAAGCCTGCTGAGAGATTGGGGTTTTGGAAAAGTAACAGTACTACAACCAGATTCAAATTCAGTAGATGAAGTTAAGTCCCATTTCAAGGGAGTTGATGTCGTCATCGGATCTGTAAACCAAGAGATCGTTGCAAAAGCCGCTGAAGAGCTAGGAGCGTTCTACATAACAAGTGATGTTGTAACAACAATCCTACCGGATGGGATACGATTCGACGAGCTTTTAATACCAAAAATAGAATTGAACCCCTCACTTGATGCTGCAATCAGATCAGTTCAGTCTTTTGAGGCTGTTAAACTTTTAACAGGAAAAGCAGACCCTGTATTTGCCCCGGATGCGATAAAATTGGATTTGATTGATTATAGTATCAAAAGAGTAACACTCAAAAAAAGTAAAAAATAAATTAGGGTTATAAAGAGGTAATTTCCCCTTTATCAATTACTTCCTTCTCTGCATCAAAAAGACAAGACCGAGGATCATTGCTGCAGGAATTGCAACCGTTGGGAACTCAGGTATCTCTTCCGGATTCTCTGGATCTGGTGATGGAGACGGATCTTCAGGGTCAGGTGTTGGATCTGCCGGATCCGGTGTGGGTGATGGATCTTCAGGATCAGGAGTTGGTGTTGGATTTGAAACACTAAAAACACCTACGCTTGAATATCCACCAGTACCGCCTACGTAACGGGTCTTCTTGTCCGATTCACTTGAAGTAGCATTAGCATCCGTTTCGGTTGTACCCGATCCATCATCATCTTCATCGTCACCTACATCGATATCAGGATACTGACCGGTAGTCTCTGATGTTAAAATTGTATTCACAGGTTGGTTGTCTACTTGGTTCTGTGATGGAAGCGCAACAACGAGCCCTCCAAAGATAGAAAATATAACTAGTATCGCAATTATGTCTCTTCGCCCAATCTTCATATACTTCACCTCATTTTGTTATTATTAACAGCTTTTTTGTCAATAATATTGTCATACACCTTTAAGATATAATAACATATTATCAACTTTTACTATATAAACATGCCTATTTTTACTACATAAACATGCCTATTTTTACTACATAAACATGCCTATTTCCCATGCCCTTAGGAACTCAATATCTTCTTCCTAATATTTAATACTTCTGTTTATTATTAGATATCAATCCTGCAAAGACACCGGCCCCAAATCCGTTGTCAATATTTACCACAGCAAGACCTGGAGAACAGGACTGAAGCATAGAGAGTAAAGCAGATATACCTTTTCCGCCCAAACCGTATCCAACGGATGATGGTACACCAATTACCGGAACATCAACCAGGCCTGAGACAACAGACGGGAGAGCGCCCTCCATTCCTGCAACTACGACAATGGCATCGACCTTCTCCTCAAGCATTGTTTCTATCGGGTCAAAGACCCTATGAATGCCGGAGATTCCCACGTCGTAGGATTTTATCACTTCGCATCCAATAACCTCGAGCGTAACACAGGCCTCCTCTGCAACGGGAATGTCAGAAGTGCCCGCAGCAAGCACACCTACCTTCCCAATTAGGGGATTGTTGAAACCGGTCTCTTTTAGCACTATGGTTCTTGCCTTCTCATTGAAGCTGAGTTCATAACCTTTTGGAAGAACTCTTTTCACCTCAGAGAGGTCTTCATCCTTCACCCTTGTTGCCAGTGCTATCCTATTATCCTTTACGATCGCAACAAGCAACTTGGCAACGTCTTCAGAATCTTTATCCTGGCAAAATACGGCTTCAGGAATCCCTGTTCTTCCTCTTCTGAGTATATCCAGTTTGGCCCTTTCTCCGACCTGTTTTATGTTGAGCTTATTTATCAGGTCTCTGGCATCTTCACTTGAGATCTTCCTACTGTAAGTCTGTTCGAGGATGTCGAGTAACGGATCGGTGAAGTTGGGTGAGGTCATTTTTCCTTCTCTTTTGCTTCTTTCTCCTTACTCTCTTGCCATTTTATGAAGTTGCAGTGCGGACAACCCAATGCGAATGGCTTTCTCTTTCCGGTGATCACTTGAACATGATACATACCATGTTCTTCGCATAGCTCATCAGTCACTATAAGCTGACCATTCTTCGGTAGGGGTAGGGTGAATGTGCACTTTGGATAGCCAGTACAACCAACAAAGCGGGAGCCTTTCCTCGATTTTCTGGCAATAAGCTCCGAACCACAAGTGGGACACTTGCCAATAATCAACTCCTCTCTAAGTTTCTCCCTGAGCGATTTTCTGATCTCTTCTTTGTGGTCTCCTAAGTCCTTGTAAATCTCTTTCAACATATCCCTTGACTCATTGATCACATCTTCTTCCGTTATCTTTCCACGAGTGATCTCATCCATATCCTTCTCAAGTAGCGATGTCATATCCGGTTTGGAAATCATCTCAGCAAAATTTTCAAGTGAATCAACAACTGCAAAAGCTTTCTTCGTCGGCTTTAAAGGGTTTCCGTGGACGTAGGCCCTTGCATAAAGCTTACTTAATGTCTCATGTCTGGTACTCTTTGTTCCCAGTCCAAGGTCTTCCATCTTCTTTATGAGCCTACCTTGGCCATACCTTGTCGGAGGTTGTGTCTCTTTTTGGTCCAGATCGGCTTCTTCTACCTTGAGCTTCTCGCCCTTTTTAAGATCGGGAAGAACTCGTTCCTTCATTGTCCTATATGGATAGAACCATCTCCAACCTTCCTCGATTATTGTTGTTCCGGAAGCTTTGAAGCGTTCTTCATTTATATTGACTTCCACCTTTACTGCTTTTAATGTTGCAGGATCTGCAAGAGTGGCAAAGAACCTGCGGGTTATCAGTTCATAAATCTTCCATTGGTCTTGATCCAAATCACTCTTTTCTGCCACTGAGACCGGATGTATCGGAGGATGATCAGTCGTCTCCTTCTTACCGGAAGTCGGTTTGAAGGTCTTCTTCTTCAAGAGTTTTGTGGCGTACTCAGAAAATTCACTGTATGCAAACGGCTCAACTATTGCCCTCAGATCCATACTCTTTGGATAGACAGTGTTATCTGTTCTTGGATAAGATGTGAAACCGTTTATGTAAAGCCATTCTGCCAGCCTCATAGCATTAGATGCCGAAAACCCGATTGAGCTTGCAGCTCGTATAAATTCTGTAGTATCAAAAGGTGTTGGAGGACGTTCTTTCTTCTCTTTTTTAATTACGTCCGAGATGATTGCTTCCTCCCCAAGTTTCGATAAGATCGATTTGGCTTCTTTTCTATCAAAAAATCGTCCTTTTTCGTGTTTAACTGTGAAAGAGACATTATTCTTGATTTTTGCGTATATTTCCCAGTATTTTTTGGGGATAAAAGCCTCAATCTCCTTCTCACGATTGACAAGGATTGCAAGAGTGGGTGATTGAACCCTTCCAACTGAGAGAAAACTGTTTCCAAGCCTACCGGCAGAAAGGGATACATATCTTGTCAGAACAGAACCCCATATCAAGTCGATTATCTGTCTCGTCTCGGAAGCCGCTGCAAGATTAAAATCAACTTCGGTCGGTTTATCAAACGCTGTTAATATCTCACTTGGGGTAATAGCACTGTACTTCACACGATCAACATCGATCTTCGGATTCACTTCTATGATGATTCTTAGAGCCTCCACGCCTATGAACTCACCCTCTCTATCAAAATCCGTAGCAATCGTTACATGATCGGCCTCTTTTGCAATCTTCTTCAAGGCTGTGATGAACTTCTTTTGAGTGGGGACAGTAACTATCTCCGAATCGATGAGTTCTCCGGGATCAACATCGCTCCAATTGCGATACTTCTCCGGAAAGTCTGCACCCACAATGTGGCCACTCAGGCCTACAACAACCCGTCCATCAAACTCGTAAGCATCTATTCCACCTATCTTTCTATTCTTTAACTCCCCGCCTGAAAGGATACTTGCTATTCTCTTTGCGGTATTATGTTTCTCTGTGATGATGTACTCCATTACAACCTCATCAATCCCACAAAATCTATTTAAGCTTTTCCTTAGGGGGTCTTAGAGCACCTTTTGAACAGTAATTTTCATGATAATAACATTTATTAATCCGCCCGTACTTAAGTATTAATGAGAAGAGATGAGACCCAGGATAAAATATATGGTTGATGAAGCATTTGAGCGATCGAAGAAGTTCTCAATAACGTGTGGACAAGGAGAGTTGAATACTGCGATTGCGGCCGAGAGTGTAAAGGTTTTAGCAAACACAGTAACTCCCATAAGAATAGAACTGATACCGATCCCAAAAAATCACACCATCCAGCCATGTGCTTACAACAGGCATCCTATAGGTGGAATAATATCTGTTGCTGAAGAGACTCCTAAAGATGTCACCGATGAAAGGAGCATCGAATTCGTTATGTTTATAGCATGGGAGAATGGTACCATTGAAAAGGGTGATGTACTGGGTGTTATTGATACATTACCGATTAAAATTGAAGGAAATGATGATCAATGTACTTAAAAACAAGGTTAGTTGATACCATACGTGTTCCTCCTGATCGTCTGGGAGATCCGTTGGAGGGGGTTATCGAGGAACTTCTTCAGGATAAACTGGAGGGGCGAATTGATAAGAAACTTGGTGCCATAGTCGCAATAGTCGGCGTAGTGGACGTTGAAGACGGACGTATACTTGCTGGTGACGGTGCCGTCTACTACGACGCTACTTTTGATGCCATTGTCTTCAGGCCCATTATGCAGGAGATCATAGAAGGCGATATCGTAGAGGTTGTGGAATTTGGTGCTTTTGTTAGTATGGGGGCTTTGGACGCATTGCTTCATGTCAGTCAGATCACCGATGACTATATCTCATATGATGAGAAGAATTCCAGGCTCGTTGGTAAAGAGAAGGGGCAGAGTTTATCTGTCGGGGACGGTGTCAGAGCCCGTATAGTGGCAATAAGCCTGAATGAAAGGGATCCTAGGGAGAGTAAGATTGGCCTTACCATGCGTCAACCGACTCTTGGAAAGCTAGATAGTATTAAAGAGGATAAGGGTGAGGTAGATGGAGAATGTGTGTAAGACCTGTCACAGGATCCTTGAAGGTACAACGTGCCCGGTCTGCGGTTCAGCATCCACTAGCACTGACTGGTCCGGATACGTGATAATCCTTGATCCAAAGAGATCGGAGATAGCAAAGAGACTCAATGTAAGTTTACCCGGAAAATATGCTCTTAAGGTCAGGTAAATCGCCAAGTAGCTCTGTCTATCTATAAGTCTGAGTGGTAGATATTCGCATCCAGACAGCACCTATTCATTCCGGAATAAACAGCGGTTTTTAACCCATCGAAATCATCAGAGAAGAAGAGGTGGCTCTTACACTTACAATCGCTGGAACCGAACCGTTCTACATAATCGAGATTGGTAAGACTGTCAGCCAACTCGCACTCAAGTCTCTTCTCTGTCTCTGCATACATAACCTCTTCTATGGTTGCTACCTCAAGGAGGTAATCGATGTGCCAGTGTTTCTTTTTTTCCATCCGTAAATGCCTCTTTATTCGCCCTTCCAGACCATTTAAGGCGGAACCGACATATGCATAAAAACCGGCTGAAAGCTCGATTGTACCTAGTTTGCCTACATCTATACTTGCATCATCTCTTAATCTTATAAGAAGAACGTAGATACCTTTCATGTATAAAAAGAAAAATAAAAAATTGCAAGCGATCTGCTTGCAACCAGTAGTTCTAATTATTTAAAAAAATTGGGGGGAGTCCTGTATCTCTACACCCGCAGGAAGCTCAAAAACACTATCTGAGATTGAACCGAACTCTATGTTCTTCATCTCCATTACCATCGTGGCAGGAGATCCTGCAATACTTTGGGTACTTTCTACTTTTATGGGGAACCCGTGACTCTGCCAGACCCACATCTTTGTACTTACGTCAGTATTTGCGTTGTACTCAATGACTGTGCACATCTTACCATCAATTGTCTCTGTTCCTACTATAGTTGGATTATAGTTATCAAAAACATCCTCGAAAGATTCAGTTCCGGATGAAGTTTGAGGATCACTGAAACTCATCTTCATTGCCATATTCTGAGATGGATAATATGTGTACATAATCATCTCTTCGTTGTCCACAATTGTTATAACATTCTGCCCCATAACCGTCGATTCAGTCTTTGTCATCTCTTTTGTTGACCAGACCTTTGTTGTTATGGTACCTGTGGGACCACCACTCATCACCATGTCATATTTTACAGAGGATGAATCTCTTGCTTTACTCAGTAGATCGGAAAGAGAGGTGCCCGATGTAGAGGTCTCCTCTGTAGACTCAGTAGATTCTGTAGTCGTCGTCTCTGTGGTACTTGCCGATTGCTCATTTTCATCAGTTTCAACTGAAGTCGTCTCACCTTCTTCATCTACACATCCTGCGCTCAGAACCATTCCAAAGAGAAGTAGTCCCACGAGGAGTGCCATTCCTATCTTCTTAATTTCTTTCATGTTGTCAGGCCCCATTTCTAATCCTTTCTTCTTATCAAGTAGGCTACAGCGAGAAGTCCCACAATTGCAAATACCGATTCGAATCCTGGCGTACCAGTTTCATCTGTTGTAGTTGTTGATGCAGTCTCGGTTGTTTCGGATTGAGTCTCCTCTTCTTCACTCGTTGTTGGCACAGCAGTCGTTCCACCACCTAGGGTTGAGATCCCATCAAGATCGATCGAACTCATAAAGTCATCAAGGGCATCTTTATCGCCGTTTGTACTTACCATAACCAAAAATCTGTCATTTATCCCCACAAGCATCGTATACTCGTCTGATTCCTTATCAAAAGCCTCCCAAGAAGGAAAACCCTGAAAGGTTCCTCTCTTTGCATACCCTTCGGTAGATTCCCACTCAAAGTATCCACCCCAGACACCACTCCATCCCATTATGTTGGCCGCATAATCAGTGATTGCTACGTCTGCTGTTATCTCGCCATCAGTACCTGATTTTACGAAACTCTTCGATGCCATACTGAATGTTCCTTCTCCAAAGGAGAGAGTCTGTCCGTATGGATCATCCCCCCCCCAACCGGAAGGATCCCCTGGTAGAAAACCCAAAAGTACCTTGTAATCAACTACCTCTACATCCTCTTCTCCGCTAACAGATCCGATCGTTCCGAGAAGGAGTGCCGCAACCATAACGAAGATTAATAATTTTTTCATTGCAACCATATATACCATACCCCACGTCATTACTTGACAAACCTATTATTTATGTCTTTCTTTATTATTACTCCGAAAAAGTGATCTACAGGGCCTATCCTGGGCTTTTTATCCTTGAGCCACCCGGTGGTAAAAATCTCACAATTTTGTCAGGAGAAGCCACTGTTTTTATGATCCTTTTATCTTCTTCTGCCGAGATATCAAAGAACAGCTTTGATATCCTCTTTGATAGCTCATCATGATCTTCCTCTCCCGGTTCAAGTTCTACTATGTATTTTGCCCTTTTACCGATGGCGCCCTTTGGTCCACCTATGAGTCTGGTCTCATCACCTATCTCAATTCCAATTGAGATATCTACCGGGACTTTTTTGAAGTAATTTCTCTTTCCTCTGATGATGAAACTACCTTTCTCGATATACTCTCCTGATTGGGGCGTCTTGCTCACCTGATCTTGGGTTACCCAGTATGTCTCTCCCTCATATTGCCCCGCCTTCCAGACGTTGGAATAAGAGACTGAGAATAGAGCTACCTCCCTCAGATCTTCATCACTTGGTGTCTCTTTACCCGTTTTAAGAATTACAACCGGGGCTCCATGTGCCTGTGTGTGAAAGAAGATGTCGTCTCCTTCCATATATTTCTTGACGAGCTCTTCGTTTGTGTCCGCATCCCTACCTCCAATAGCGAGAAGGCCGCCTGATGTCTCGAACCATCTAAATCTATCGAACCAGTGCTCTTTAATTCTTACTCTTCTCTGTGGAACTCGGTCAGGTAAATCCAGCGGTTCTTTGCTCTTTGACCTCTCAAAAGCTTCCAGAGTATGCTCAAGTGCACCCTCGGCACCAACAAGTTTTCCTCTAAGGACTTTTATTCTGTCGTAGTATCTCTGGGCATTTCTGGGAATTGAGATATTAATATCGATATCAACAGTTGCGCCAGAAAGATCAACTGATACTGTCCCAACGCTCTCATCAATATTTTTAATCGTCTGAGCCAGTGTGTTGCGATCTCTCCCTTCCTCGATAGTTGATTTGATCTCACTCCAAGAATAGCCCTTCTCCCTTGCACCACTAATAGTCCCAATTATATCGTCAATGGTGTTGTAATTTTCATAGATCTTTTCCGCTTTAATATCGCAGGAGGCGATCTCTTTTCTGAACTTCTCTATTGCACTTCTCTGTTGGTCTATTCTCCGTTCCAGTTTTCCCTTTCCCTCGTCTGAGACTTTTGTACTCTCTTCAATGATCTCTTCTATCGTCTTCTTTGAGAAGAACTCATCCAAGGCCTCGTTGAAGGAGTTAAATTTCTCCTTTTCATTATCTTTATAAAAAATTAAATCTAATGGTGTTGCGTCAATGTTTTGACCTTCTTTTATTATTATTTGTGGCTTAAGATCACCACTCTTGATCAGATCTGTGAGTTCGATGAGCTTTCTATGTATCAAACTCAATCCTTCCTTGGCGATCTCCTTTGAGGGTCTGTTTTTGTCGATACCTGCTCGCAAACAGATCTCCTCTGCATACATTCCGCCCAGGTTGAGTCGTGAGGCTAGAGTTCTGATTACATCGCTATTTGATTCTTCAAATATCAGGCTCAACTCGTCCTCTGTAATCTCCATAGGACTCTTTTTGGATATTGGAAACTGGTAATACTCTCCTTTCTTAATCTTTCTGTCTGTGAAGGTCATATGCTTCATCGGGAGCATGATCTTCCTCTCTTCATCAAGGATTACCAGATTGCCCTTTGAGAAGAGTTCGGAGATGAGAATATATGAAGAGTCGCCTCGCTTTATGTGGATCTCCACGATTCTGTCGAAGCCGTGTTGAGTTATCTCGGTTATCCTTCCTCCCTTCAAGTGCTTTCTTAGAAACATAGGAAAAGCTGGTGGAACCCTTGGAGATTGCCTTGGATACTTTGTGAGGTGTATCCGTTTACCGCACTCTATTATTAGGTCGGTATAACCACTTCCGAAGATATAGAGCTTAAGTCTAATCTCATCTCTTGTGTGCTGATATATCTTGTGCAGTTTTGCATCTATCAGATCTTTTTGCAACTCTGTGACGACTGCTGCCACATCCAAGTTGGACATATCTTCTTTCATATCAGGACCATCTGTGCATGTGGCACACCATCTATCATAATGACGTTACATTCGTCGACAAATCCATTATCGATTGCACATTTTACTGCTTCAGGTCCAACAAGATTTGCTATCGTTGCTCTGTTTAGGGCATCAACGACCTCATCGTATTTTACAATTGACCCTTTGTAAAATCTTTCAGAGATATCAAGGATCAGATCATCTTGGGTGAATCTCTTACCAATTAGTAATTTATCGCATACTGCAACCATTATATCCGTTTCCATCTCGTAAACCTTCAAATACATCTTACACCAATACCAGCTTGAGAATACCTTGCCTAGGCTCTGTTATCTCACCATCACGCTTCAGTCGGTCTATAATGGTTCTTGCCTTTATCTTATCGATCCCCTCTTCTTCAGCTCTTTGCAAAACCTCTTCTTCAGGTGCCTCTCCCCCATACTCATTCATAACTGCCTTTATCAGATCTAAAAGAATCGTAATCTTATCCCGCTGACTCTTCGGTTTTCCCAAGATCCAATCAGCATCAAGTTTTCCTGTCTCAGGATCAACACCAACCTGCTTGAGTGATGCCTCGACTATGGTTATAACCCTGTTCACATCTTCAAGAGTAACTTCATCGGCAAGCCTCATCCTTGCGGAGGCCTCTCCCAATCTAACCAGCCCCTCAAGGAGTCGAGAGGTCACAGGAACAGCAGACTTTTCACCTTCACCTTGTGCCCTCAGCCCAACGTAAAATTGTATTATCTTCTCTCTTGCCTCCTCAGTCATTACCGGGAAGATTTTGCGCTTGGCATAGGCTATGTACTTACGCAACAGTTTTGGGGGTATCTCTGGTTGGATGGGCTTCATCTGAGCCTCAACCGTCTCCTTGCGAACGTCCCCTACATTTTCTGCTCTTGCACTCAGCTCTCCGGCGTAATGAGAGAGAAGTATATGTTCGGCAATATCTCTATCATCACTCTCGTTCGGGACATCGGCAACTATAAATATCAGATCGAATCTTGAAAGAAGTGTTACAGGCATGTCTATCTGCTCGGCAAGTGGTCTGTACATGTCAAATCTACCACGTTTTGGATTCGCAGCTCCTATGATTGCACATCTGGATTTAAGTGTCGCCATGATTCCTGCTTTGGCCACACTTATAGTCTGTTGTTCCATCGCCTCATGCATGGAGCTACTATCCTCGCTCTTCATCTTGTCAAGCTCGTCAACTGCTGCTATACCGCCATCTGCAAGGACGAGAGCACCGGCTTCCAGGGCCCATCTCCCCTCTCCAAACTCGTCCTTTACTGCTGTCGCAGTAAGACCTGCTGCAGTAGCACTTTTACCTCCTGTATATATCCCTTTTGGAGCCAACTTTGAGACGTAGCGAAGTAATTGTGATTTCCCTGTACCCGGATCACCCACGAGCAACATATGAGTATCACCCCTTATACGCGATCCGTCAGGTAGTGATTTTACGATACCGGAGAGTAACTGCAGAGCCATCGCCTCTTTTATCTCCTCGTATCCATATATGGTAGGAGCAATTGATCTCACTATCTTCGAATATATTTGTGGGTCGTTCTTCAGTTTCTCAATCTCTTCTTCATCTTCTTTTGTAATCTCGATCTCCGCAAACTGTTGCTCCTCAAGTTCTACATGGATACCCTCCAAGAAGATGTCAAAAGTGGTCGATTTTCCTGTCTGGGTGGAGCGTTGATACGATCTGAGTATCCCTGTTGCCACAACCCGATCTCCGGGACTGATAATTCCCGCTTGATCATCCTCCACATGTATGTCAAGGGTCTGGGGTTGGGCCCCGCCCCTCAGATTCTCTGGAGATTCTTGAATCATGATCTTCTGAGCATCCACAAACTCTGATCTTGGGACAGAAAGTTTGAATGCCCCCTTCCTACCAGCGCAGGCGTCACTCTCACATAAGTATGGTTCAAGATACCTACTTCCGGACTGCTCAACCATTGTAAAATGGCCACACCTCTGGCATTCAAAAGCTGCAATGGTCAGTTTGGGTCTGACTTCAGTTGCCTTACGCACAAGCCCTTCGAGAGCGATAAATTTTGAGATATGGTGGCTTCTTAGCTCCCTTATCTCGGTCCTCATGGGTAATTTTGAGATTCTGACATGTGATTTTTCAAGAATTATACCTGTCGGAAGATCGAAGTTTCTCAATGCCTCCTCAGAGCGTTCTAGCGACATATCCGGACTTTCTAATAGGGCGTCTGCAAGTTCCGAATCATATCTATCCACATCCGACCAATTTATGATCAAACTCCTCTTTTCCGGATACTCGCTTGCAAGCTCAAGCACCTTATCCTTGTAATATTTTCCGAGAAACTCCTCCCATTTCTCAATAGACACAATTTCCGACATCTTATTGCAGCCTTCGTAGGTATTATACCGTTAGTACCAAGTACCATGTCTTCATTCATTATAAGTTTTAAAAAAGAGTCGATAAAAGTGCCTCTATACGGACCCCTACATTTCCACTGGAGGATTTAAAAATTGAGTTTTAAGATTGATTTTGAGAGGGGGCGAGGGGACACCCCCTTTTCTATCAGTTTTACTCCAAAACAGCGCTTATCTTATATTTTTTACAGATAGAGACAATGGTTCCCTCTCTTGCCCTTATTTCTGCCTTTAAACCTCTTATCTCCTTCAATAAAGTCTCCACTTCTTCATAAGCTCCGTTCTGTAACTTCTCTACTTCGACGTTACAACTATCTATCAATGGTCTATCGATTACATCCATGCCTAATTCACCTCTATATCATAGATTCTATTCACTTGGTAGCCATATAATGTATTAGTCACTAAACCTATATATATGTATTCATATGTCATAAATACAAAAATTGGTCTGGTAAAATAATATAAAAACGCAATGAGAACTGAAAAATTCGCATTAAATCTCTGATAAAGTTCTTAAAATAGCACCAAAATCCGAAGGAACGATCTTTTCCACGCCTACTACGAGCGAGTGAGCATCCAACTCCACAATAATATCTTCATAACCCATATTTCTCAACGGTTCTACCTCTCTCGGACCATTTGTTACAGCAATACGTTTTTCTTCTAGGTGGACTCCATGAGGGGTCCCGATAACAATAGAGTTCTTTACCAAAGCATACTCCTCTTTTATCAACTGGCAAGCCACATCACCCGCCATAGAATATTCATCCAATCCTCCGATGATGTGATCGATTTTGATCTCCTTTTCCTCAAGGCCATTCAGAATATTCTCTGCATATCTTTTTATTCTAGGTAGACCAATATTCGGATCTAGATTTGCAATATTTATAATATTTGAGTCGTAACTTTTTCCAATCTCATTTATGGCTGAAAGAATATCCGAGAATATGTAAGCAAGCTCCTTTTTTGCATTCATTATAACTAAAAGTTCGCTATCATCTTCTTTTAATAAATCAATGATCTTTCTTGCTACTTTGATTTTGTCATCACCTTTACTTGGCTTTATATACTCTATACTCGCCATTCCGGTACATTTCTCGATCTCGGTCGCTCTCTTGAGCATCTTCCCCTGCCTAGTGAGCTCTTCTTCGGTTATTAGGTTATTTTTTACAGCAGCTTGCAGTGTTTGAATGGCTCCGATTGTATTGTCTGCGAATCCACCATGGGTTTCAACAAGAAGTACATCGGTCTTGAAGCCACCTGATTTGACGATTGATTCGATATCATCACCTATTATCATGCTTGCGCATGTACCGACTATACCGATCAATTTAAATGAGAATTTCTCATCCAATCTTCTCAAAAGGTAGAGAAGCTTCTCTTTCCCTCCAAATATGAAATCATATTCAAGCATTCCTGTTGTAAATACTCTAACTCCATCATCTTCCAGTATCCTTCCGGTACGAAAGTTACAACCAGGTGGTCCATGAAGTATTATTGCATCTGCTCCAAGATCACGAAGTGTATACATAGCAGCTGCAATCGGGCTTGGCCGTGGGTGCATTATCTCCATCTTTATCTTCCTTTAAAAAACTGAGAGTTTATGATATCATTCAAAAAATCAACTTTTATTATTTTATAATAGAAAAGCCGCAACTGTTAGCAGGTAACCTGCATCAACACAGACCTACTGGTCGATACACGTATACTCTGAAGTAGCGACTAATAACAAGATCAGACTGATCTTACTTCTTTAACCTTTGGTACTTCCTGCTTTAAGACTCTCTCTATACCATTTTTGAGAGTCATAGTCGACATCGGGCAGCCTGCACATGACCCAACAAGTTTCACGTCCACAATACCTGTGTCCTCATCAACGTTTACAAGCTCAACATCTCCGCCATCGGCACGTAATGCCGGTTTTATCTTATCTAGTGCTTTCTCAACATCTTCTTTCATGTCCTCACCTCAGATCGTTTTAACCGTCTAACTGTTCCTTTATGAATCTTTATCAAACTTTCTATTCTCCTACTCTTGAATGATAATTTTCAATAGATATTGATCCGTGATAAATAACAAACAGTAAGATATATGACGGAAAAGAGATAGGTTTAAATTGATTTAGGAATCATAGGAAAGCGTATGATAATCTGGCTTGCAAAAGATCAGATGTTATGATCAAATCATATTATAATGGACTTAAGGTGTAAATTATGACAAAAGGGACCCCCTCGATGGGTAAAAGGCAGAAGAGATCCCACATCAAGTGTAGAAGATGTGGAAGTGTTTCATATAATACACATAATAAATATTGCGTCTCATGTGGCTTTGGGAAATCAAAGCGAATGAGAAGCAGCACTCTTAAATGAGAATGGGGATACTTTTTTGATCGAAGGCTGTGGTGTGGTAGGGGTTGCATTAGATGAGCCCAAAGAACCAAGCCATGCTGCACTATCTCTATATTATGCTCTATATTCTCTGCAACATCGGGGACAAGAATCTGCAGGAATAGCAGTTCGCAAAGATAAAAAGATACATCTTATAAAAGAGATGGGGCTCGTTCCGGAAGTCTTCAACAAACATAATCTTAGAGAACTTGAAGGCAACATCGGTATAGGGCATGTCAGGTACTCAACTACCGGAGAATCCAGAATAGAGAACAGCCAACCTCTTCTGATAAATCACAAAAGTGGGTCTATTGCATTAGCCCATAACGGAAATCTAGTCAACTCAGCGGAGCTTCGTATGAAGATTGAATCGGAGGGGAGTATCTTTTTATCGACATCAGACACCGAAATAATTGCCCATCTTCTCGTAAGAGAACTCATGAAAGCAGATTATGCTTATGCAATAGGTGCCCTCATGAAACAACTTGTGGGATCTTATTCTCTCACAATACTTATCGATGACACACTTATTGCTGTTAGAGATCCACTTGGATTGAAACCACTCTGTTATGGGAAGATTGATGGAGGATATATTATAGCGTCCGAAAGTGCTGCTATCGATACACTCAAAGGGGAGTTCATAAGGGATGTTAAACCTGGAGAAGTATTGATATTCGACGGGCATCGACCTGTTAGCCATAGAGTTTATAAACCGCAGAATACAGCCCATTGCGTCTTTGAGTACATATATTTTGCTAGACCGGATTCGATAATTGATGGAAAAATCGTCTACGATGTACGTAGACGTATAGGTGAAACACTCGTAAGAGAGCACGGTGTTGAAGTGGATGTTGTCTCTCCTGTACCGGATTCAGGTGTAACATCTGCAATTGGATATGCCAAGGAATCCGGAGTCGATTATATGGAGAGCCTCATAAAGAACAGATATAGTGGGCGTACATTCATTCTACCAGGTCAACATATGAGGGATATCGCTGTCAGGCTTAAGTTGAATGCAGTAAGTTCCAATGTGAAAGATAAGAGAATTGCACTTATAGATGATAGCATTGTCAGGGGAACCACATCAAGAAGAATCATTGATTCACTACGCTCAGGTGGTGCAAAGGAGATACACGCAAGATTTGGAAGTCCGCCCATTGTATCACCTTGCTATTTAGGTATTGATATGGCAACCCGTGATGAACTTATTGCAGCAAATAACAGTGTGGAAGACGTAGGCAAACTGATAAATGCAGACTCAATAGGCTATGTGAGTATAGAAGGCCTTGTTAATTCCATAGGTATTTCTGCGGAAAATCTGTGCATGGGGTGTCTTACAGGGATTTATCCCGTGGCTATCCCGGGGGAGAAATGCGTCATTAGGCAGCTGACACTTGGACAGTTTTGAGGGCATTCACCAACTCTGTGAACATTAAATAGCGGTTAGTGAACATGAATTATTTATATTAGGTCATTACAATGTTACTTGTGAGGGGTTGGCTAAAAGAGGTTCTCCTCTTTAACCCCTAATCATTAAATATCTGCATCTAAATGGGAAATATGCAAAAATTTTTTTGAACATTGGGGGGTGAAAAAGATTAAAAATTTAGAACTTAAACTCAAAAAGATGGAATCGAGGGATTCTAAACAAGAGGTGGTGCTCTGCAATGAGGAGTCAATGGTATTGGTCCTTGGCTTAGCATATCAATTGGGCTGTCTATAGGATTATTCATACCTGACAGCCTCAACAGGACTCATCTTTGATGCCTGACGGGCGGGATATAAGCCCGATCCAATTCCAACGAATATGGCGAGGGCCATGCCGAAGAGCAAGACGTTTATGGTAACCATTGCCGGTACGTCTATCAATAGGCTTGAGCTGGTCCAACTGCTAATTGCATAAGCACCGATAATACCAAAGAATATGCCTAAAATACCGCCAATCAGGCTGATGATCCCTGCTTCGATTATAAACAAAGACATTATATCTGCGTTTGTGGCCCCGATAGCTTTCATAATACCTATTTCATGCGTCCGCTCCATAACAGATACAAGCATTGTGTTCATTATTCCCATAGAAGCTACAATTAGTGATATTGCTCCTATAGATATCAGTAAACTCTGTATTATGTCAAAAACGTTCTGAACACTCCTTATTATTCCTAGCATCGTTGTTGTCTGCGTAAAATCTTCTGTTCTATGATTATTGTCGATTGTTTCTTCGATCTCTTCTGCGATTGTCTCAGCATCTTCTATATTTGTCACCTGTAACATGATGATGTTAATATCGTCCTTGTTCAGGATGGCACTTGCACCTCTCAAGGTTGTATGGATCTGATCATCAAGATCTGAGAATACGCCTGATCCCTGTTTTTCATAAATACCAACAACCCTGAAATTTGTTCCTCCAATTACTATTTTATCATTCAGTTCAATATCCTCTTCAAAATATTTATTAGCGACGTTGAATCCGATAACACAGCCTCTCTGATCTCTATCTTCCAGCAGTCGACCTTCTGAGAGGCGGATCCTGTCCCCCATCACATTTTCCATCGAATGCGGATCAAAACCCGCTAGTGGAATTGGGATGACTTCACCAAGATATTTTGTCTCCGCAATACCAACATTCATAGATCCAATGTCGTTGATTCCAGACATCCTACTTATCTCACTTATGTCCTGATCAGTGAAACCTTCAGTAATGAATTGACCTGTTGTCACAATGATGATATCTGACATTGTGGTAAGCTCCTCGGTGACTGCATGCTCCATACCATAACCTACAGACATAAGTGAGACTATTGCGGCAATTCCCACAGCAATTCCAAGTAAAGTTAGAAGAGTCCTGGTTTTACGTTCCAATATGTTCCTATAAGTTAAAAGAAAAGTGTCAACCATCTCAGTTCACCAGCATACCGTCTCTCATATTAATTACCCTGTCTGCCCTCTTCGCAACCTCTGAGTCATGTGTAACTATTACGAGAGTCTCTCCTCTTCTGTTCAACTCTTCAAGAAATCTCATCACAATCTCCCCTGATTTCGAGTCGAGATTTCCAGTAGGTTCATCACCAAAGATTATCTCAGGTGAATTTGAAAGTGCTCTTGCGATTGAAACTCTCTGCTGTTCCCCACCACTCAACTCTTGTGGTTTGTGATTTATCCTATGTCCCAGTCCTACAATCTCGAGCAGTTCCACTGCTCTTCTCACCCTCTTATCATTATCCACACCGTCGAACATCATTGGTAGTGCGACATTTTCAGCTGCGCTCAATGTATGAATAAGATTGAATTGCTGGAAGATGAAACCTATCTTCTTACGCCTGAGTAGGGCCAGATCATTGTCATTGAGTAGTGATGTGTCATAGTTTTCAATGATCACTCTGCCACTTGTTGGCCTATCCAGACAACCTATCATATTAAGAAGAGTTGATTTTCCTGAGCCTGAAGGACCAATAATTGCTACAAACTCGCCGTTCTCGATAGATAGATCCACCCCTCTTAAAGCAGGTACAGTAACCTCTCCCATCGTGTAGACCTTGATCAGGTTCTCTGTTATGATCACGTTTTTCTTCTCTCTCTTTGCATATACACGTAGTATCCGCCAATAAAGGGAAGGAATACAAGCGTTACGACAGATAACGGCCATGTGTCATCCGGTTCCGGCTCGACTACAGTGAGTGGTACATTGTATACCCCTGATAAATATGTTTTGTCACTAATTTCATCTCTGAACATTACCCTGAACCCAACATCATTCTTTCCGGTTTCAAGATCTTCGGTATCGATATCAAACTTGACAGAGAATACATCGTCTGCTTCCATTGTGCCGATGAATCTCTCGTTAGGCCTTGCTGAATCACTATTTACCGGAATCACGCTGACACTGACAATTCTGGATGGTCTGGCATTTACAACTTCAAAGTCTACGGAAGCAGTCGAACCTCTAACAACCTGCCGCGGTAATTCCATCGGAACCAGTTTGACATCTGTAACATCCACTACATCTATTGAGACCGGAAGTTCTTCAACGTGAATATTGTTTCCATTTTTGTACTTCAACTCGAAGACAATGTCTTTTTTACCAATTGAAGTAGGATTAATACTGAACTTTACGTTTGATACTTGATATGGGACCATTGTACTTGTTATTGCCGAAACTGCAGACGAAGAAGAGCTTGAAGAAGTAATAGAACCCGTAGGGATGCTTTCATATAGGAGGGAAGTGGCCGAGTCGATTCCATTCGATGCTTCGGATGCTGTTGATGTTGCATCTACAAAGACCTGTTTCGGACTGAATTCCATACCCTCGGCTTTCGGAGTTACACTGACGCCAACCACATCATTTGACCTCATATTCACAATCCCAATCTCAATCTCGCTAATACGTCCGCTGGGAATAGAGCTGGGAATGTTAGATGCTACCATAGAAACACTAGAACCATCCACCGAAACTGGTATCGAATATTCAACATCGTCATCATCTTCTATATCTATTGTAACCTTGGGAAAATAAACACCGTCCTTTGTCATCGAATCAGCTTCGATTGCAAATGTTGCTCTCATACTCTGGGACGGGCCCAGTTTGATCCTTCCTATTGGGTCTTTGATAGCTTCGATCTCCCTTCCGCTCAATGTTATACTTCGAATCTCTGCAGTAGTCTCCATACCGGTTGAAGACTCCGTAGTTGTGCCTCCGCTAATAGTGATAAATTCGTTAAACAATTCTGATTGCTCTGTTGCACTAGTTGTTGAGGTTGCAGGTACGCTTGGATACGCAGTATTGGTGATGGTAATGGTGATAGTGCCGGTATCTCCCGGCATCAAAACAGCAGGCTCGACAACATAATCTGAAATAATAATTGCGGGTTTCAATCCATTATCGCTGGCAGCAGCTGGAGCTATGGTGAGGATGACCGTGATCAAAAATATACCAATAGCAAAATCAATACGGGTCATAATTTGTCACTTTTATTTGTTCTCAATACTAATAAGCTTTAGGATTTTAGTAAGATCATTACTAATTTTTGTCATAATATAAGGCCAAATTATCGATTATTTTACTATAAAGGTCATCTAAATCTTTCAAAACCACATCAAACGTAATATTTCGTGGTGATTTTCGTAACATATTTTTACAGTGCACCTGCCAAAAATGCAACCAGTCCGAATAACATTGCAATTATAGTTGTCTTCCTTAGCCCATTTATTGTATCTCTATCTTCGGATCCGTAGAGTCTCAAACATGTGTAGATGAACGCAGCATCTGCCAGGAAAACGAATATTAGATACTGGTAATTTCTGAAGCCTCCAAGGTTAAGGATGTATGGTATAAAGCTCAAGAGAACCGCAACCGAATAGAAGATCACAGATATCGATCCAGCTCTCTTCACCCCATAAACTCTTGCTATCGTTTTCACATCTCTCAGGGCATCACCTTCTACATCGATTATCCCCTTCATGATCTCCCGACCAAGCCCCGCAAGGAATGTAATCATAGAAAGTATGATCAGGACAGCAGCACCCTTCTGAAAGATAAAGCCTCCGAAGACGAAGGGTACCGACATCGTGAAGGCGATGTATATGTTCCCAAATATTCCTGACTCTTTCAACTTTACATCGTAGAAGATCCCAAAGAGAGCGGTAACAAGTGCAATTGAGAAGCACCATATATTGATAAAAGCCGAAAAGACGATTCCAATTATCACCGTAAGGACTCCCAGGAAGAAAGCTGTCTTCGGATCAATATCCCCTCTTACAAGTGGTCTATCAAATCTCTTGTTTGCCCTATCCACCTCGATATCATAATAATCATTGAGAGAGAACGTTCCCGCCTCGATGAATAGTGCAGTAAAAAAACCAAGTAAAATAGGAGTAAACGATGAGATATTTCCGGCAATAACGACACCAATAAGGACTGCGAAGCCGAGCATAAATCCGTGCCCCAGGCGAGTCAACTGCCAGTACGCTTTTAACTTGCTTTGCTTTTCCATTTGATATCACCTAGGCACTGCCTGTGCAAATCTTCTGAGTCTCTTCAGTGCGTTCAATCGTTCTTTATCTTCAATCTTTGCATCCTGTAATGCTGTTCTTAGTATCTCGGTCGACTCATCCATAGCCTTCCTATCAACCGGATAGGGGACACCATCCTTACCACCAAAAGCAAAAGAGTACTTTACCGGGTCTTTCCAGCTTGCGCGTTCACCATAGATCAGATCGCACACAAGAGAAAGACCACGAACGGTCGCGGGACCTATTCCACTTATCCCGATCATCTCCTCATAATCCTTGGGCTGGATCTCGTATGCTCTTTTGAGGGCTACCCAGTTCACCCTCTTTGGAAGTTTGTATGCAGGTACCTCCCCTCCCAATCCTTCCGAAACCTCGTCAGTCCAGGAAAGTAGACTCGCCTGACCCCCGGGACGGATGGTCTCATAGATCCTCTTCAACCTGTCAGTATTCTCGCTAACAAGATCTACTGAGACATCTCTTGCACCTGCACTATCCTTTGAGACCATATTTAGCACTTCTTCATGAGTCCTATCACAGATTATCCCATTATGTGGTTCACAGACAAAATCCTTGACACCGTCAGACCACTGGTACCGCCTTGCATACCCTTCATCAGTATTCATCCCCTGTTGGATTACGGCCCACGATCCTTTCTCCGATAGGATCAGTGAGTGATGATACAGTCTGTATCCGTCTTGAATCGTTGCGTTGTCGACCTTGGCACATATCTTGCTTGCATACTTCGCAGACTCTATCTTCTCTTCATTAAGCCCGAATTTATCTCCAAAGGTGGAAATACCTGAAATCGTCTTTTTGGAAGCTTTTCCCTTCCCTCCCACCACGCAGAAGCCGAGTTTCTCCGGATCTATTGCAGATTTCAGAACTCCGCAGACGACTGTTGTTGTGCCGCTGCTGTGCCAGTCATATGCCAGTGTGCATGACAGGGCCTGAAACCAGTATGGATCTGCAAGTCTTCTTACAACCTCTTCTGTCCCATACTCATCGACTACCACTTCGAATATCTGGGCTGATAGGCCTTTCATCCGGTTCAAGAGCCAGTGAGGTGCTTTTCCACCATGAAGTGGGAGGTCGGTTACGCCTGATCTTTTCAGAGGAGATCACCAAGTCTAACCTTGAAGGGCAGTGATATTAAATCTATTGTGATGGGCCCTTCACTCCCTCTTCCGCCTAAAAACAAGTACTGCCGCAATTAATGCTGCCGAAACTACTCCTGTGAGGATTTCAAACCCTGGCGTAAATGCGTCCATGGCCCTCTCTTCACCTTCAATCTTTAAAAGAACCGCATCGTTGTGTCTATCCACTATATAATTGCCTTTTAGCCTAGAGGCCGTAAAGACATATCCACCATCTGAGGTCTCTTGAACGGAGTGCACATAATCATACCTCCCCCCTCCATACGTCCTGTTCCAATCCTCAGAGGGAACTTCTGCTGCTGAGACGCCTGCAAGAAGAAAGAATACAACAGTCACAATTATACCGAGGGCAAATGCGTGTGATATAAATGAAATTATTCCCTTTGACATGGTCAAGTCACCTGTTTTTTAGTCAAGCTTATTTGTGAGAGGTATTGCCTAAATACTTCGAAGATACTTAAAAAAATGGTGTTATGCCTATATCATCAGTAATCCATAATCAAAAAGAAGAAGACTTCAGTAAGAACAGTACTTCGGTAAATAAGTTATTTATCTATCCCATCCCTGATTTTTAACTAATTCAAAACTAAAACAAAGAGGGTATGGACATTAAAGGACATAGTTTCTAAATTACTTAATGGTTTTCACAGACTTTTTTGAAAAGCATAGGATCTTCCAAGTGGTGATGACATCCTTTAT
>JAXHUQ010000060.1:0-10126 GCA_034189535.1 Halobacteriota archaeon
TGATATCTCCAGTGCCATAGAACCGGTTCGATGGATAAAGGAAAAAAATCATCACGCTTTTCTTTCACATAGAAAGAAAAGATTTGGGGGGTAGTGTCCTTTGGTAAATGACGTTGTAGGGTTATTTATTCCAGTACTTCGACAAGTAACACAAATCTTGAGAATTGATGGCACAGCTATCTCTGTTTTGTCTGAGGATTCGGCCCTTAACCGTCCCAAAATAACGTCTTGGATGCGGGAAAATTGGGATCTGACTATAGCTATCGTTGATCAGGTGGCTTTAGCTCGGTGTTTTATAAACAGTAGTTTATACCACATTTTTTCAACATATTTACTACGCTGACGTCATAGAATCCTCTGTCCGGCATCAAACTTCTTTTTCATAGTATACTGCGTTATTTCTGATGTTATGGTCTATATGTTTCGCAAAAAGCTTGTGGAAACTATTAAGTACTCCTCCAACAATATTTTCTACTATCCGTTCTATCAATTGATTTTTCGCTCAAAAATCAATTGAGGGATGTATAAAAGTTTACATTCTGAAGTACTATATAAAGAGAAAGGTTTAAATTGAATGAATACAATCTCAATGAGGTCGAGAGGGCATTGACTTCGTGTTATCTATTGGGGGAAATTTAATCGGCTATCGGAAACCATTTTTTTCATCTACCCTGGGGGTGTTGAAGAGTCAGGTATAAAACGAATAGTATTTATTAGATCAAGGTACCAATGGGTTACCCTTTTGAGTTTGGGCTCGTAGCTCAGTTTGGCAGAGCACCTGGCTTTTAACCAGGTTGTCGAGGGTTCAAATCCCTTCGAGCCCGTTTAGGGGATGCGCAGCATGTATTCCCCCACCAAAGTTATTTAACAAGAGGTATCACAATATATGACTGAGTCAAGTATATTGGATCATGAGATGGTTCCTGAGCATGCAATAATAACCGAAGAAGAAGTAGAACTGATTCTAAAACAGTATGGCATAACCAAGGGGCAGCTTCCAAAGCTGAAATCCTCAGACCCAGTAGCAAAGCAGATCGGCGCGAAGGTTGACGATGTTGTTAAGATTATTCGGAATAGTCCAACCGCTGGTAGATCGGTTGTCTACAGATTGACGATCAAGTGAAGTTTTGGGGACATAGGGGCGAAATTATGATAGATAGAAGCGTATTATCGAGGGCCTATTTTAAAAGAGAGATGGTCGCAAAACACCATATAGATTCCTTTAACGAATTTCTGGATCATGGTATCCAGAAGATAGTGGATGAACAGGGTATAATTGAAACCGATATCGATGATGAGGATATGATCGGAAAGTACAGGGTCTTTGTGAAACTGGGAGAGGTAAGTGTCGGAAAACCGAGGATCAAAGAAGCAGACGGATCTCATTCTGACCTATTTCCAACCGAAGCGAGACTCAGGAACATAACATACACTGCTGCAATATTCCTGAAGATGAGTATAATAAAGGATTATTATGAAATCGGAGATATTGAAGAGATCAATCTGGCAGAGGCTCAGATAGGATCTATGCCTATTATGCTGAGGTCAAAGTCCTGTAATCTGAGTAGTCTGAGCCCGCAGGATATGGTCCTTGCAGGTGAAGACCCGTTGGATCCGGGTGCATATTTCATAGTCAACGGAACTGAACGGGTGATAGTGACGCTGGAAGATCTCGCCCCTAACAAGATTTTTGTAGAGTTCAATGAGCGGTATGGAGATCGGATAGAGGTCTCTAAAGTCTTTTCTCAAAGGAAAGGGTACCGTGCACTGACAATAGTCGAGAGAAATAGAAAATCCCTACTGGAGGTTTCTTTCCCATCGATATCAGGAAGGCTGGGATTTGTGGCGCTTGAGAGGGCTCTTGGACTAGAGTCCGATGAAGAGATCGTGAATGCAGTCTCTGATGACCCGGAGATTATGAAATTTATTTTGGAGAACCTTGAAGAGGCTGAAGTTGAAACTATGGAAGAAGCGCTCGATAAAATCGGAAGAAGGGTCGCTGCAGGTCAGACTAAAGAATATCAGCGTAAACGTGCAAATTATGTTATTGACAGGTACTTACTACCGCATCTCGGCGACGATGAAGCAAGTAGGATTGCAAAAGCTCATTTCCTTGGCGGGATGGCAGAGGCCTGCTGTGAACTTGCTCTCGGAAGAAGGGGGGAGGATGATAAGGATCATTACTCAAACAAGAGGCTCAAACTGGCTGGGGATCTGATGGAAGATCTCTTCAGAGTCTCCTTCAATAGGCTAACGAGGGACATAAAATACCAGTTGGAAAGGGCACATATGAGAAAACGTGATCTGAATGTTACTACCGTGGTGAGGTCTGACGTTTTAACAGATAGGCTTTTACATCCGCTTGCTACGGGAAATTGGGTAGGTGGTAGAACAGGTGTTTCACAGCTCCTTGACAGGACCGATTATATGGCGACATTGTCCCATCTCAGGAGGGTCATATCGCCCCTATCCAGATCACAGCCACACTTCGAGGCGCGTGACTTGCACCCCACACAGTGGGGACGTGTCTGTCCGTCGGAGACGCCAGAGGGGCCAAATTGTGGCCTTGTGAAGAACTTTGCCCAGATGGTCAATCTATCGACCGGATGTGATAGTGATGATGTAAAGAGGACTCTATTTGACCTTGGTGTTATACCCCTGAAAGGTGGTGATTTCGGTGAATGAGCATAGGGCAAGGGTCTTTGTCAATGGTGAGCTCATAGGCACACACGACCACCCATCAGGCCTAGTCGAGGAGTTCAGGCAGAAGAGAAGGCACTCTGAGATATCGGATCAGGTTAATGTGACATACCATGAAAGGACGAATGAGGTCTTTATAAACACATGCATAGGACGTGCAAGAAGGCCACTTATAGTTGCCAAAAATGGAAAGCCCCTTGTTACGGAAGAGCACATTGAGATGCTTGAGACCGGAGATATTACATTCGATGATCTGGTGAAAGAAGGTGCAGTCGAATATATAGATGCTAGTGAAGAAGAGAATACCTATATTGCAGTCGATGAGTCAGACCTGACAGAGAGGCACACTCACATAGAGGTCGATCCGTCCCTCATTCTTGGAATATCAACGGGGATGCTACCTTATCCTGAGCATAATGCATCACCGAGGAATACGATGGGTGCCGGTATGACAAAACAATCGCTGGGGATTCCCGCAGTGAATATGAAACTTAGGCCTGATACGAGGGCCCATGTGCTGCACTATCCACAGATGGAACTTACCACCACCCAGACTGCAGAGGTAATAGGATTTGATAAAAGACCTGCGGGGCAAAACTTCGTCGTAGCAATACTATCTTTCGAAGGCTACAACATGGAAGACGCACTTGTTATAAAGAAGTCTTCACTCGAAAGAGGACTTGGGAGAAGTCATTTCTTCAGAACATATGAAGCTGAAGAGCGGAGGTATCCGGGTGGTCAAGAGGACAAATTTGAGGTACCTGATGCAGAGGTCAGTGGGGCAAGAGAGAGTGCTGCCTACGCTCAACTGGACTCCGATGGAATTGTAAATCCGGAGACTGAGGTAGGGCCAAATGATGTGCTTATTGGCAGAACGAGCCCTCCCAGATTCCTTGAAGAGGTCTCTGACATCGGGCTTGCACCTAGGCAGCGAAGAGAAGCATCCGTCTGCATGAGATCGAATGAGAAGGGGATAGCAGATACTGTGATTCTGACAGAATCCGAGAACGGAACACGTCTTGTGAAGGTGAAGGTGAGAGATCAGAGGATTCCTGAGTTGGGTGATAAATTTGCATCTCGTCACGGGCAGAAAGGGGTGATCGGGCTTATTGCACCAACTGAGGATATGCCGTTCACAGAGAACGGTCTTGTACCGGATCTTGTTATTAATCCTCATGCCATACCGTCGAGGATGACAGTAGGACACGTTCTGGAGATGATAGGTGGTAAGGTCGGCGCTCTTGAAGGGAGAAGAATTGATGCTACTGCTTTTTGTGGCGAGACAGAGGTCGATCTGAGGGCTGCACTTCATGAATTCGGTTTTTCACACACCGGTGGTGAAGTTATGTACAATGGAATCACCGGAGATCAGATTAGAGCAGAGGTATACATCGGACCAATTTACTACCAGAAGCTGTATCACATGGTCGCATCGAAACTTCATGCAAGGTCAAGAGGTCCGGTCCAAGTTCTTACAAGGCAACCGACTGAAGGTAGGGCAAGAGAAGGTGGTCTGAGATTCGGTGAGATGGAAAGAGATGTCCTGATAGGTCATGGTGCTGCCATGGTACTTAAGGAGCGGCTCCTGGACGAATCCGATCGCGTTGTTATGCTTGTCTGCTCGGAATGCGGGATGATCGGAACGCATGATAGGAGAACGAAGAGAATTTATTGCCCAAGTTGCGGATCCGAGAGTGACATTCACCAGGTTGAGATGAGCTATGCATTCAAGTTACTCCTGGATGAGATGAAATCGCTTGGAATTGCCCCAAGATTGGTACTGGAGGATGCAGTATGAGTGCACCAAAACGTATAGGACAGATCAAGTTCGGCTTACTTTCTCCAAAAGAGATTCGGAAGATGAGTGCTACGAAGGTTATTACGGCGGACACATATGATGATGATGGTTTTCCGATAGATATGGGCCTTATGGATCGAAGAATGGGTGTTATAGATCCTGGTTTGAGATGCAAAACGTGCGGTGGTAGACCTGGAGAATGTCCGGGGCACTTCGGACATATCGAGCTGATGGCCCCTGTCATTCATGTAGGATATGCTAAACTCATCGGAAAGATACTGAGATCGATATGTACAAAATGTTCACGCGTCCTCCTGACAGAGGAGGAGAAGAAGGTCTATCTTGCCGAGATGGAGGCGCAGCTTAAGATTGGCCAACCCACCGAAGACATCGTTAAGAGTATTTTTAAAAGTGCGATGGCTGCGAGCACGTGCCCATATTGCGATGAGTCACAAGAGAAGATAAAATTCAGTAAACCTTCAAGTTACATACAGGATGAACATAGACTCACGCCTATCGAGATAAGGGACAGATTTGAAAGAATTCCGGATGAAGATACCGCGCTTCTTGGTATGGATACGGGAAGAATTAGGCCTGAATGGATGATACTGACCGTACTTCCCGTGCCACCACTTACAACCAGGCCATCTATCACTCTTGAGAGTGGTCAGAGAAGTGAAGATGATCTGACGCATAAGCTGGTAGATATTATCCGTATAAATCAGCGTTTTCAGGAGAATAAGGAGGCTGGCGCACCCCAGTTGATAATTGAAGATTTGTGGGAGCTATTGCAGTTCCATGTTACGACTTTTATCGATAATACGGTATCAGGCGTCCCCTCAGCAAGACACAGGAGCGGTAGGCCGCTGAAGACACTGTCACAGCGGTTGAAAGGTAAGGAAGGAAGATTCAGAGGGAGTTTGTCAGGTAAAAGGGTAAACTTTTCAGCCCGTACCGTGATATCGCCAGATCCCAACCTTAGTATCAATGAAGTGGGCGTTCCGGTTCGTGTTGCTCAAGAACTGAGCACCCCTGTCAATGTAACTCCAAGGAACCTAGAGGTGGTAAGAGAGGCGCTTGCGAGAGGTCCGGAGCACCCCGGGGTCAACTATGTCAAGAGGGCTGACGGTAGGAGACTGAAGGTGACAAGTACAAACTGCAAGGAGCTTGCAGAACAGCTCGATGTCGATTGGAAGGTAGATATGCAGCTGAGAGATGGTGACATGGTCCTCTTCAACAGGCAACCGTCACTACATAGAATGAGTATAATGGCTCACAGAATCAAGGTGATGCCATACAAAACATTCCGTTTGAACCCCGCAGTCTGCCCTCCATATAATGCCGATTTCGATGGCGACGAGATGAATTTACATGCGCTTCAGACTGAGGAGGCAAGAGCAGAAGCAAACATTTTGATGCAGGTTCAGGAGAATATTCTTTCACCAAGGTTCGGTGGCCCGATAATAGGTGGTCTTCACGACTACATTTCAGGCCTTTATCTTCTCACAAAAGGGTATGATAGACTCAATGCGATGGAGATTATGGAGGTGCTGGGCCCATTGAATGTGAAAGAACTTCCCGAACCACGAGGAGTGACGGATGATGGAGAGCCTTATTGGACCGGAAAAGATGCTTTTAGCCAAGTTCTCCCAAGTGGTTTGGATCTGTGTTTTAAAGCAGAGATATGTACCAATTGTGATAATTGCAAGGGCATCGATTGTGAGAATGATGCTTATGTTGTAATCAAAGACGGGAAGCTCATATGCGGAACTATAGATGAGCGTGCGGTCGGTGCCTTCAAGGGGAGGATACTTGACAAGATTGCAAAAGAACATGGTTTGAAGGATGCACGTGAGTTCCTTGATAACGTCACTAAACTTGCAATCAGAGGTATCATGCACTCAGGTTTCAGCTTTGGAATATCTGATGAGGATATCCCCCGAGATGCTCAGTTGCAGATAGATGGGCTCATAGAGGAGACTGAGGAGAAGATCAAGAGAGTAGTAGAAGCTTTCGAAGCAGGCGAACTCGACCCATTACCGGGTAGGACGCTCGAAGAGACCCTTGAGATGAAGATAATGCAGGCTCTGGGTAAGGCAAGAGATAATGCAGGAGAGATAGCGGGGTCCCATCTTGGTATAGATAACGCAGGTGTTGTTATGGCAGTCTCCGGTGCAAGAGGATCGATGCTCAACCTGACCCAGATGGCAGCATGTGTCGGTCAACAGTCGGTTCGTGGAGAGCGAATAACAAGGGGTTACGAAGGTAGGACCTTGCCTCACTTTGAGAGAGGTGATCTGGGAGCAGACGCACACGGCTTTATAAAAGCTTCTTATAAGAGAGGACTTACACCGACCGAATATTTCTTCCACTCCATTGGTGGGAGAGAGGGTCTTGTGGATACCGCTGTGAGAACGTCACAATCAGGATATCTTCAGAGGAGGCTCATAAACGCATTACAGGATCTTGAAGTGAAGTACGATGGTACCGTTAGGGAGACACGTGGTGTGATCGTACAGTTCGAGTACGGTGAAGATGGAGTTGATCCTGCAAAGAGTGATTACGGTAGATCTGTAAATGTCAAGAGGATAATAGAAGAAGTGATGGGATGATGATTGTTTTTATCAGATTTATGGAGGTTTAGATGGCGAGACATGATACCATCAGGGCGCTTGTGAAACGGGATATCGACCCTGCGATTGCCGAGAGAATCTGTGATGCCGAGTATACCCTAGGCACACTCAAAAAAGCTTCCTTTGAGGATCTTGTGGGTAAAGGTTTCACAGAAGATGAAGCAACCGGGATAGTTGAGAAGATGGGAAAGAAAGTTGCTTCAACGAAGAAGAAAGAGGTGACCACTGAAGTACCCTTTGTCGAGTCGGAGGAAGAACCAAAGCAAAATGTCAAGGCTAAAGCGGAAACATCGAAAGGCAAAAAGAAGAAGGAAGTTTCTCCCACCGATATCATGAGATCAAAATTGAATAGTTATGAGCTACCACATAAGATAGTTGAAGAAGTGATATATGGGCTTGATGGTGTAAAGTATAGTGAAGATCAACTTGAAAGGATAATCGAGATGGTTGTAGAGCAGTACAATAATGCTCGTGTGGAACCTTGTGAAGCCGTTGGTATTGTGGCTGCGCAATCGATAGGTGAACCGGGAACTCAGATGACTATGAGAACGTTTCACTACGCAGGAGTTGCAGAGATCAACGTTACTCTTGGACTTCCACGCCTTATAGAGATTGTTGATGCCAGGAAGAGTCCCACAACCCCTGTGATGGAGGTCAGATTGTCGAAAGAGTATGCATCTGATCGTGATAAAGCAAGGGAACTGAGTTGGGTGGTAGAGGTGACAAAGATCTCTCACCTGGGTGACGTGATAACAATTCCGGACGAGATGTTAATAATAATTGAACTCAATGAAAGGGCCCTAGAAAGGCGACATATAACAGTTGGGGAGATCGCAGAAAAGGTTGAAGAGACCGGTGTTACCGTATCTGTTGATGGTATGACTCTGAGGATTGAGACTGAGACTAGCTCATATCGTGATCTACTCCTTAAGAAAGAGAAGATAGATAAGCTGATACTCAAAGGTATACCCGGAATTGAGCGAGTAGTTATCAGGCATGAAGAAGGAGAGTATGTTCTCTATACCGAAGGTTCGGCCCTTAAAGAGGTATTGCAGATTGAAGGAGTCGATAATGTCCGGACCAGAACCAATAATATTAATGAGATAGCAGACGTCCTTGGTATAGAGGCGGCTCGTAATTCAATAATATATGAGACGCTTGAGACTCTCAAAGAGCAGGGTCTTGATGTCGATGTTCGCCACATTATGTTGGTTGCTGATATGATGACATGTGACGGTTTGGTCAAACCTATTGGTAGACATGGTATAGCAGGCGAGAAGGCATCAGTGCTTTCACGGGCTGCATTTGAGGTAACCGTAAATCATTTGTTGGATGCAGCTCTAAGAGGAGATATCGATGAGTTGAGTGGTGTAACAGAGAATGTGATTGCCGGTCAATTGATACAGCTGGGAACAGGAGACGTCCAGTTAGTCTCAAAGAGATATGGAGAATAGTAAAATGGATTTAAATAAGGCATTGAGATCTGCTATACGGACCGGGGAGGTCCTGATGGGGTCAAATAAAACATTAGATTCAGTCAAAGAGAAGAAAGCCAAATTAATTATGCTTTCTTCCAATTCACCCGATCATGTGGGGAAGGCTATCGAAAGCGAAGACGTACCTGTCTTTGAATACCCCGGAAAGAGCGCCGATCTAGGTTCAGCTTGCGGAAAGCCCTTTTCTATTGCCGCTCTGGCAATTATAGACCCAGGAGAATCTGATATATTGTCCCTTAGAGGCTAATTATAAAGGGTGAAGAAGTTTGAGCGATAGACTCAATGAATTCAGACTCACGACAGACGGGATGCGCTATATCGCGCTCTTCGAGAACATGACTGGCGCGATGGCTATGGATTGTGTCGTGGATGATGATAATGACAGGATCATATTTGTGATCAAGGATGGTCACATGGGTATGGCAATCGGTAAGAAAGGTTGTAACATCAATAGAGTGAAGAATTCCATAAATAGGGATGTTGAGATAGTCGAATACTCGGATGATGCGAATGAGTTCATAGGAAATATCTTCCACCCCACACAGGTAAAGAACGTAGAGATCGTTAGCAAGAAGGATAAACTGCTCGCTTATGTTGACGTTAATGTGAAAGACAAGGGTATTGCGATAGGCAAAGGTGGAAAAAATATCCAGAAGGCAAAGATACTTGCAAATAGGCATCATAATATTGACGATGTATTCGTCAGATGAATGCCGATTGTATCTAATAATACACTAAATATTCTTCAATGATGCCGGACTACAAGAAACTTGGACTGAAGGCAGGTCTTGAGATCCATCAGCAGCTGGATACGGATGAGAAACTCTTCTGCAAGTGTAAGACCATATTAAGAGACGCAGATGAGTCGAGAGGAACTTTTTACAGATACCTGCGTCCCACTCAAAGCGAGATGGGCGAGGTCGATGTCGCTGCCATGGAAGCTTCAAAGTTCAAGCGCAGATACATCTACAAGACCTACGATTCAACCTGTCTTGTTGAGAATGATGAAGAACCTCCAAGAGAGTTGAATGAAGAAGCGATTGACCTATCTCTTGAGATTGCAATGCTTCTCAACATGAAGGTGATCGATGAAGTCCATACTATGCGAAAGATAGTCATAGACGGATCGAACACTGCAGGTTTTCAGAGGACTGCCCTTGTTGCAACCGACGGTCATATCGATGTTGACGGAAATGATATCAGCATCATGGTCTTATGCCTTGAAGAAGAGGCTTCACAGAAGGTCTCAGAGACCAAGGATGAGGTGGTATACTCTCTTGATCGGCTTGGAATACCACTTGTGGAGATCGCAACAGGTAGTGAGATCAAGACTCCGGAAGAGGCAAGAAAGGTCGCAGAGTACATCGGAATGATACTTAGATCGACAGGAAATGTGAAGCGAGGCATCGGTACGATCAGACAAGATGTTAATATCTCAATTGCTGAAGGTGCAAGAGTTGAGATAAAGGGCGTGCAGATGCTCGGATTGCTCAGCAAGA
>JAXHUQ010000061.1:0-9893 GCA_034189535.1 Halobacteriota archaeon
CATCCAAATTGTCAATAAATGACTCTAAACTGTCTCCAAGTTCAACTACTGTATCTCCTATCTTAGCAATAGCAACACCTGCCTGATCGGCAGCATTTTCCACATCATCAACAATTCCTGTGACTTTCTTGTAGCCATTGTACGCCGCTTTTCCCAAGTTGTACAGCCCACCTGTGGCTATACCTAATACCCAATCATCCCATCCCATATACATCCCTGCCTTTTATAAGTTCTTGAAAGCTATTAACCTTTTTTCATCTTTGTGGACAGAGGGGTTATATATGTGTTCATTATATCACGTATATTTAGGGTGTAGTAACCTAGATAAAAGAAGGATGGGGGATTTAATGTACAACGAACAAGTGGCAAATAACTGTCAGGAGATCATAAATGCATCTTCGGAGTTGCAGCAGATGGTCGCCGAGATGATGGAAGCAGAGAACAAGCGTAACAGGGTCGGAGGATTTTTTGCAAGCTAATTTTAGAGTGGCTTGTTCTACTCTTTTTTTAGTTCCACGGGGATATCCTCTTCCAAATTGTTAAATATAACTCTCCCATATTTCAATTCTATTTTATAATCGAATATATCCTCTAACTCAGGAAAATGACTTATTACGAAGACTTGATCGAAGTTTTCCGCAATCTCCCCCCTTGTTAAAAGCTCTATTAAGGCAGCCTTTCTATCGGAATCAAAAGAGCCTATGGGTTCATCAAGAAATATGAAACCCGGAACAGCTCCGCGCTCCTGGGGAAGAGTCGCCATGGCAAAGGATAACCTTAGGGCGAGCGAGAACTGATCCTTTGCACCTCCGGAAAATACCGATTTCGGCCTGTAATCACCTGCAAAATCATCATAAACCTCTATCTGGTACGTATCTTTGTTTATCTTCGCATCTTTGTAAGTGCCTGCTGTAAGTATTGGAAGGAACTTTGTCATGTTGGCTTCTGTTGCTGGTAAAACCTTACCCATTATTGAGTTTCTCGCATTTACAACCATCTTGATGGCACTCTCATGGACCAAACACCCCTCTTCAAGCCCTGTAAGGGATATCTCACTCTCCTTCACAAGAGGATCTTCTTTAAGACCGAGTTCGCCCTTCAATTCATTCTTCTTCCTGGTGAGGCTTCCGAGTTCGCCTAAAGTCTCTTCCTTTAGGGAGATAAGTCTTCTCTCATCATTAGTATCAGGAAGAGATCCTTCAGAGAAGAGGATCACATCTATCTCCTTGATCTCCTTCTTTGCACTCTCGATCTCTTCCTTTAACTTTTCAAGGTGCCTCAGTTTGTAATCCTTACTCTCCCTATGTTCAATTATCTCATTTAGCCTTTCATTATCATTTTTAATCTCTTCTTCAAGTCTTGAAGTTCTTTTCAATACATTATCATAATCAGTATCAATATCAAGCCTTTTTGCACGAAAGCTTGCCTCATTTATCTTTTTTATTTCATCATCTCTAAGTTCGAGGATCTCGCTTTCTATCGAGGAAATATCCCGCAAGAGAGACGATTCATCCACCTTTCCGATATCAGATTCTATTCTCTTGATCTCATCTTTCTGCTGGGCAATCGTCGCCTTCTTCTCTATTGAATCATTTTTCACCTCATCAAAGCCTTTTCTGATCTCATCTTCACTTTTGTCAGTCTCTTTTTTGATATCGGATTCAACAGCTCTTAATATTTCCTCAATATCTGAAATTTTCCCCTCTAATACCATTAACTTATCTTCTAGATCCTTTTTCGTCTTAGATATGTTCTCATGATCTATATTTCCTATTTTATCATTCAAGCTTGTTACACCAGCTTCATTAACTTCTAATCTTGATTTATTAACTTTAATATCTGTTTCATAATCATTTATCACTTTTATTGTACTTTGAATTCTATTTTTCAGCTCATCTTCATCTTCTCCATCTGTTAAATGGTTTAAATCGTCTATTAGACTATTACACTCTTTTATGGATGAGACAGTTATATTTAATGACTCTAGCTGGGAGTTTATCCGCTCAATTGTTACAGAGTTATCAGAAAAAGATAAGTTCTTCTCCCCCTCGATTCTTGCAAGATCTATCTCACTTCTTCCAATAGCCTCTCCAGTAGACTTTATCGCGGCTTTAACTCTCTTGGTCTCATCCATTATCGATACGAATCTAACTAGGAGGAATATGGCAATGAATACAGGTAACAATGAATATATTGTTGCTCCGGCAAAAAAAGTCACAATGATTGAAAGAAAGGCGGTTAGGATAGAACCGGATAGGTATATTGCACCGGATCTTCCCAATGAACCTCTCTCTATTGTTAGGGCATCAATCTCTCTTATTTTCTCTTCCTTCTCTTCACTTACCCTATGTTCTTCTTCTTTGATCTCAGATAGCCTGTCTATCCGTGTCTTTTCCCCTCTCCAATCGCTAAGGACTCGCCTCTTCTCAAGTGATAACAGTCTTGACTTAAGATCGTTACCTTTCGACCCCTCTAAAGCAAGAGCGCTTCTCAACTCAAGATCACGCTTCTTTAAAGCCTCACTCTCGGCACTTAACTCTGCCAAGCGACCCTTTATATTCTCAATTTCAGAAAGTTCCTTATCACACTGCTTTATCGCTTCAACTATCCCATCTCGGTCACTTTTATTAAATTTCAACTCTTCACCAAGTTTCCTTCTCTTGTCGAGTGAGCTTACAAGACGCCTGTAAAACGCCTCGCTTTCTTGAAGCTTATTATCTTCCGATTGAAGCGCCTCCACACTTGAATTTCTACTCACTACTTCTGCTTTCAAGTCATCAAGTCCGGATAGCACCCTCTTCAGTTCTTTTGCTCTTAAATCTCTTGTCTTTATCTTTTCATTTACTTCACTTACCTTGGATAATAATGATATCAAGCCCCTAAAATCTCTTAACTTATCTTCTTTCTCAGGGATACACTTCTCCACCTCAAACAATCTCTTGATCTTCTGCTCAATCTCAAAAATATCCTTTGTGACCTCTTCTGATCGTTTTTCTATCTCTTTTATCCCTTTCTCATTCCTCTTCTTTTCATTAAGGAGTGTTATCAGTTCTAACTGGTGATCGATATCTTTTAACCTCTCTTCTCTTTTAGGAATCTCAGTTGCAACCCTAGCCAGGTTTAACCTCTTCTCCGCATAAACTCTCTGTTCATTCAGATTCTTATCCATTGAACGCAGTTCACCCTCCATCTCGGTAAATGCCTCAAGATTGAGCAGTTTGGCAATCGAGTCCCTCCTCTCACTCTTCTTGCTTGTTTCAAGTTTATCAAGATTCTTCTGTTCCACAAAACAACTATTAAGCATTGCATCGCCATCGAGCCCAAGCTCAAGCTCAATTCGCTTGGTCACACTTGAACCTTTTACAACCTCTTCCTCTCCATTCGGTTTTTGTATTTTTAGTTCGTGGATATAACGCCTGTTATCGTCTTTTGTCCTTTTAATTATTCGCTTCACTATATAGTTCGTCTTATCTATCCCAAATTCAAGATCCACTTCACATGTATCTCTCTCGTATGACAAGAGATCCCGAATAGATTTATGAGACTTGTCAGGCACCAACCCTGTTCCGAATAGAGAAAAATAGACTGCTTCAAAGAGTGTGCTTTTACCGGATTCATTCATACCTGTTATTAGAAAGTTGCCTCTCTCAGGAAAAACAAGCTTCAGATCAAGGCGTTTGAATCCCTTTACAGCAATACTCAACAGTTTTATCATTACATGTTCAAGCTAGAATAAATAATAAAGAGGGGGAACTACCCCTCATTTGGTTCTTATAACCTTCACATCATGCCTGGAGGCATTCCGCCGCCCATGCCGGGTGGTGGACCTTCCATTCTTGCTGAGGCTATCACGTCGTCGATTCTCAATATCATTATTGCAGCTTCACTTGCAGATGATATTGCCTGCACTTTCACCCTCAGAGGCTCAACGACACCTGATTCGAGCATATCGACAACTTTTCCTGTGTAAACGTTGAGTCCTGCAGATTTATTATTCTGCTCATGTCCGGATCTCAGCTCCACAATCTTGTCTATGGGGTCAAGCCCTGCATTCTCGGCAAGAGTCCTTGGAACTATCTCAAGGGCATCGGCAAAACTCTGAACGGCCAGTTGTTCACGCCCTTTGAGTGTTGAACCGTACTCCCTCAACCTAAGTGCAAGTTCGATCTCTGGTGAACCTCCTCCGGCTACCAGTTTTCCATCTTCAACGACGGATCCCACTACCCTTATCGCATCATGGAGTGATCTCTCTATCTCATCGATCACATGCTCGGTTCCACCCCTGACAAGAATGGATACTGCTTTTGGATTATCGCATCCGGTAACAAATACCATGTCATCTCCGCCAACCTTCTTCTCCTCGACAGATCCGGATCTTCCAAGATCTTCGGGAGATATATCATCGAGATTTGTGATTATCTTACCGCCGGTTGCCCTTGCCATCTTCTTCATGTCACTCTCTTTGACCCTTCTGAGTGCAAGAATACCTGCTTTTGAGAGATAGTGCTGCGCCAGATCGTCGATACCCTTCTGGCAGAATAAAACGTTTGCTCCTCCATTTACGATCTTATCCACCATTCTCTTGATCATACCCTCTTCCTCTGCAAGGAAAGCCTGAAGCTGGTCGGGGGATCCAATGGATATCTCGGCGTCAAATTCAGTCTTCTCCACCTCTATTGGAGTTGCAACCAGTGCAATTTTCGCCCCTTCTACCTTCTTTGGCATTCCCGGGTGTACTCTCTCCTTGTCAACGACTACGCCACTTATCAACTCCGTATCTTCAACGCTACCTCCGACCTTCTTCTCGATATTTATATTACCGGTGTCAGCGATGTATTTACCACTTGAGTCCTTCTCACTGATATCGAGAACCGCTCTGACAACAATCTTGCTCAGCTTCTCTTTGGACGATCCCGCACTCTTTCCGGTGATCGATGTGATGGCTGCCTTCTCCAAAAGATCTTCAGAATCAACCGAAGCATCAACTGAGATCTCCTTTAAGATCTGCTGGGCCTTCTCGGCTGCCATCCTATATCCCGAAGCTATAATCGTAGGATGGATATCCTGCTCCAGTAAGTCTTCGGCTTTCTTCAAGAGTTCACCTGATATGACGACTGCTGTTGTAGTACCGTCTCCAGCCTCGTTGTCCTGAGTCTTTGCAACTTCCACAACCATCTTGGCTGCCGGGTGTTCGATGTCCATCTCTTTAACGATCGTAACACCATCATTTGTTATCGTCACATCCCCCATCGAATCAACGAGCATCTTGTCCATACCTTTTGGTCCAAGTGTTGTTCTGACTGCGGAAGCTACAGTCTTCACAGCCATAATATTATTGTTCTGTGCCTCTGTCCCCCGCGTCCTTTCGCTCCCTTCACGTAGGATTATGATAGGCTGTCCGCCTAAATTTCCTGCCATATATTTTCCTCCTAGATCTGAAAATAATAATGGTACTTCTATATAGCTTTTTTTATTTTTTTGTTATGAACCAGATCGACAAACTCAGAAGAATCGTCAACTTCTTCCAATTCACCCCTCTTGATTAAAACTGTGTCACCGATATTTTGTGAACTGAACTCACCTTCAACTATGAAGACTGATTGGGTCCTAATAACATTAGAGATGCTACTGACAAGCCTTGCCCGCTTAACCATGGTGCTAGTGTACTTGCTGATCCCGGTGAGGATCGTAGCTTCTTCATCAGTTGAAACTGCACTAAATGGTGATTTGTTCGTCGGTAATACATTGAATCCTATCTCTATCATCGTAGTAAGTATGCTCTGTTCCAGATCTGATAGGAGATCAAATTCGAGGGTCGAGCAATCGGCTGTCATCTCCTTGAAAGGATTCAGCGGTTCTATCAAGAGCGCCTTCAATATCTCTTCAAGCCTGAGTCCTTTATCTATTGTGACGTCCATCCCTTCTTCATATCTTCTTATGCAACGTCTGGAGACTCCTACCTTAGATGCAAGTTCGCCGATAGACATATCATTGCTTATCCTTGCTTCTCTTAATACTACACTGTTGATGTCGACATAGAGTCCTCCGGGACCTGCATAGACGTAGGGTGGCACATCATTGACAAAATAATCGTACAAAGTCTGAACGTTCATAGACGTAATCCCATGTCTCTGGTATAAAACTCCGGTCCGCAGCTTCTTACCCCCCATCTTCTCACCAATAAGTAACGGGGAACCAAGAAGATTATTGGTAAGTAACTTAAGCTCATTTGCAGATTCATCTCCCAAGCCATCAATGTTTGACAGTATGTTGAGTAGGAGAAGAATCTTATCTCTTCTCGCAGCTATATCGAAACTCCTCGGCCTGATTGAACACTTTTCAGAAGTGTCAAAACCGGCCATATCCAGTATGCTTATAACCAGATCTACAAGACCCGCCTTTCCCATATCAAATGTTAAATTGGTTGTAGGACTATAAATAAATATATCGTCTTTGGTGGCAAATAATTTATAGGTGATTCCAAGTTATGACTGAGAAACTGAAGGTGAAAGAATATATGACCACTAATGTAGTCACGGTCTCCCCTGAGGATAAACTTGTAGATGTTGCAAACCTTATCAGACAGACCGACCATGATGGTTTTCCCGTGGTAAAGAATGGTAAGATCAGGGGATATATAGCATCTTCAGATCTCTTGCTCTGTGATCCGGACAATAGAGTACGAGACGTAATGTCTACGTATCTTCTTGTAGCTCATCCGGATATGAATTTAATAGACTCTGCAAGGGTTATTTTTAGATCAGGTTTATCTAAACTACCTGTAGTAGATGATAACGGGCATTTAGTCGGTATTATCACAAATTCGGATGTTATACGCTCACAGATAGAGAGGGCAAATCCCAGAAAGGTTCAAAGATTGATCAGGACACTTGAGCTCATGTATGATACGAAATTGGATCTTGAGCGTACTATTATCGACATAACTGAGTTGATTCCCACACAGTCAAAAATTTATGCCGACGAACTGGAAGGGAGGGTGTATGAACTAAAAAGAGGACTTACGGAACCACTCGTGGTGATACAGATGCCGAGCAGGAATGTCCTGGTGGACGGACATCATCGCGTATTTGCAGCAAAAAGACTCGGGATAAGATCAATGGATGCATATCTTATCCATATGCATGAAGATATAGAGCTAGGACTAGAAAAGACCGCAAAAAGCTCTGGAATAGAACAATTAGACGATATTGAGATCCTTGATTATGCTCATCATCATCCACTGGTAAGGGCGACTCAAATTGATCTTGATACAGATTCTGATGATTGTGATCAGTGATAACTCACCAGTTCTTTGAGAATGTCGCTCTTTGTTATTATCCCTTCCGGCTCTTGATCCACAGTCACAATTAAGCTGCCTATTCTCCTCCTATTGACCAGCTTCACTGCATCAAAGAGCGATTGGTCTCCTTCAATCGTCACAACATCTTTTTTGGCAAATTCCTTTATCTTGGCGTTCAATCTCCCATTTGCAAGCGCTTTACCTACATCTCGAAACGAAGCAATCCCCACTATCTTGTCTTTCTCCATAATGGGTGCACATCTTATATTATTATCGAGTAATATTCTGGATGCCTCGTGGATTGAAGCGTTAGCCGGTATTGTAACAAGGCCAATGCTCATATACTCAATAACGGGCTTCTTTGGTAGAGATATCATCTCAAGTATCTTACATAGTAGTACGCTCTCGGTGTCATCTCTTCCTACAATTTCTCCCCGTATAACAAGTTTATTCACAGGTGTCGGCCCGATCTCAATTATATCACTTGCGTTGAACTCCCGTATGTTACCCAGCAATCTTATGGATGCATTACATATTACGGGATGCCTCAGGGTTTTAAGGCTGATATTATCTACCGTAACGCCTTCGATCGGTTTGCCATTCCTTGATACTGGAATCTCCGCCTCTTCTTCCATTGAAGCTATTGAGAGTGCATCGTATGCGTCTTTTGTTGCTTTGTATCCGCCTTTGGGACCAGGAACCCCTTCAACTAAACCTAATGTCTTTAGAGACTGCATCTGATTTCTCACAGTTCCGGGATTTCTATCAATTATTTTGGCGATATCTTCACCACGGACAGCAACTCCTGTCTGACGAAATATGCTTATCAATGCCGTAAGTATCTCTTTTTGAATTGGTGTAAGTTCCACTTTTACCCCCAAGTATATTAACTTACAAGTATATCATATAAAGTTATTGTATAAAATGCATATTATTAATGAAATAAGGTCGATTAAGGAGTTGTAACAGATGGAAAAAGAAAAACCTAAATTTGTATTTCATTGTCAGAGGTGTGGAAGATGTTGTGAGAGAAAGGAAGAGATTGTGATCCTTATAAACGATATAAAGCGATGGAGTGACGAAGGCGTTATCTATCAGGTATTCCCTCATATTTCCATCGTTGAAAGATGCCAAAAATTATCCATCCGGATGAATCTTGAAGATGGGGTGTGTGAGATGTATGATAAGGAGAAGAAGGAATGTACGATATACTCTTCACGACCTATAACCTGCCGCTCATTCCCGCTCAGATTTAACGGTAACAACTATTTTATAAAAGATAAGGAATGCCCGGGGCTAAGTAGTGAAAGTATGTCGGCGGAAGAATTGACAGAAATTCGAGAAGCTGCAAAGGGGGAGCACGTAGGTGAAGGCCAGATGATGTCAGTACTTCCTGTATTACATTCTCTGATACTAAAAGAAGTGACTGAAAAATCAAAAGAGGTTTATGAAAATCTGACGGATGAGGAGAAGGAAAAGCTCGAAGAGATGTTCAAGGAGGTTTGATTAAACTGTGTCGACAACTTCCACACCTTCAGGAAGTCTGGAGGTGTTTCTTTTGATTATATTTTGTGGCGTGACACTGATTGCTACCACTGCCTCTTCACGCGTCATGCCAAATAGGCTTGCAAGCGCAATCATCTCTCTTGGGGCTCGAAGATCGTAGATATTAAAAGAGTTACTTGTAAGTATCATTTCTGCGCCATATCTTCTTGCAAGTCTAAGGTTTTTTGACATGCTTGAGAGTACTTTTGACCTTGATTTACCCCTATTATGAATTATCGATCCCATATCAAACCCAATTACCACGTCATTTTTGGCTGCTGACCGGGCAAGTACATGATTCAAACCGGATTCATTCTCGCACTCAGGATGACATAAAATATCAATTCTCTTATCTTCAACGGCCATCCTGTTGATCCTTTCATTACCACCATGAACTGAAAGGATTGTTACTTTCGGTCTGAGCTTTCTTACCTTCTCTTTAAGGTCTGATGGGTCAGAGACGATCTCGACACCATTTACAACCTCAAAATCGCAAGAAAAATGATTTTTATCCATTGCAAAGTTATCTGAATGGTTTGTTATGGCAAGGCCGTAATAACCATACCTCTTTGCGACTTCGCATAACTGAGATATTGTTGTATTACTTTCAGGCTGCGAATGAACGTTGAAGTCATAAAATCTTCCATTCATTCTCTCATAATCTCCATAGGTGCATCTGCAAACTTTACCAGCGCCTCACTCTCCATGAAGTGCAACTTTGCGGGAACGATCAATATGTGTAAAGGAACTCCGAAATCGTGTTTACTGATCTCTTCTATGTAATCGGCCTTAACTGTCGGGTTTTCTGAACCTGCCCTCGCAATTCCTATTGCGATCCTTCTCTTAAGTATCCCTTCACGCCGATTGTCTTCCAATGATAGAAGGATTTCAACCGCCTGACCGATAGTCAATGGAAGGTCCATGTAGAGTAGCGTGTGCAAATCTTCTTCACTATTAAGTTTTACAGTGTCGTACGGCACTTCAGATGACTTTCCCTTGTAAGGTGACCCAATTGTTGCCGATTTACCGAATCTGTAATTCTGAAGGC
>JAXHUQ010000062.1:0-9808 GCA_034189535.1 Halobacteriota archaeon
ACTCTTCAGGGTCGTTTTCCGTCACATTTTTCTCTTTTTTTGAATATACGACCATATCTCATCGATTTGTATTCGCGTGAGATCAAGCTCTTGTAAAAAGTAGTCTGTTACCTCTTTGAAACCCATCTTCAATACTATTTAAACTCCGACCGGAGCAACACCGATTATCGATATAATCTCCTTCTGCTGGTCTGTGAATTGTGTGGTTCTGACTATCATCTCCTGTCCATCTCTCAGGCTGAATTCCACACGCTTTATGCTGTCGAGTATGTCCAGTGCCCTGATTGATGTCATATCTTTCCCTGCCTCTTTGAGTATCTTTCTTAGCAGAGAGAGCATCATTACTGCAAGTGTGCATATGAATAACATGGGCTTTGACATGCTGCTCTGTGTAGACATAGATTGGGCGAAGTTCAACAATGCTCTTCAAGGTCAGAAAGAACTTCTCGACAGTATCCCTGTCGATGTATGCTTGTACGATCTCAATTTCCTTCAGTTCAAAGTTCGATGTTTCAATTATGTACTTTCCATCAAGCCTGCAAGCTTTTTTCATCTCGTCATCTTTCAGCTGAAACTTCAGACGTGGTGAACCACGCTTATTGATCTCTATCTCGATGAATCTTTTTGTGCAATGCTTCTCAATGACCTTGTAAGCTGCATGATAGACCTGCTCTTTTGTCTTGAGGTTTCTCTTACCACACCCCTCTTTCACCTTCTCAAGCTCTTGCGTGGATCTTTTTATCATTGTATCCCTGAATGCCTTATCATCATCTGCCTTCTTTTTATTGTAGCATATCACCCAGCGTTTACCATCAACTGATCTTTCTGTGAGGAGGATTTCACGTTCTATGGAATGATTGATTAGCATCGCTTCTCTGAACTCTTCGTCTGGTATCTCACGCACGATTCCTGATTCTTTTGTGCCCATCTTTCTGGCTACGATGTAATGATACTTCAGTTCCTCAAGCTGTGTGAGGTTATCCCGGGATATCATTCCTCGGTCGATGACAACTATCGGGCTTTCAATACTGAACTCTGATTTCAGTTTCTTTGCAAAATTCTGAACTGTGGTCACGTCTTTCACCGATCCATTGAAGAGTTCGTGTGTGATCGGAATACAGTCAAGATCAACACCTATTCCGATATTGATCTGAAGTTTATCCGGTCTGTGGTCTGTGCTGTGCCCGAACTCGCCCAATGGGCACTCTGTACCCTCAAAATAGGTAGATGTAAGGTCGTAGAAGATGGTGGAGGTATCAACACCGTAAATTCTATTCACATTCTCATACAGCTCTTTTTGTATTCTCAGTATGGCCCTGTCTGTAAGATAGTCCATGGCGTTGTAGAATATCTGCGGATGTACTTTCTCCGGTGGTATGGAGAGGAGGATCGGTAAAGCTGTCTTCTCATACCATACCTTCAGTCTGTTCCTGCTTAAAGGTTCTATACACCGGTTCAGAACCATGATCTCAATCAGCTTGCCGATATGTTGCCCACCACCTTTGGTGGTTGCGTTCTGGATGGCTTTTGATAATCCTATTCGTTCTGCCAGTGTATGGAGCGCAACGATGGAACCGTAGTCTAAAGAATTTACAACTGTAATGTCTTGCCCTGAGAATGGTTCACCATTCTTTCCAACACTTTCAATTTTACCCAGATAACGAACACACCGGTGTTTTACCTTGTTACCTACCCTATAACTCTCGTATTCGTAGTAATATGTTCCACCTTTTATCTTCTTAACGTCTTTACAATGTATGTCATTGTGCTACCAATATTTAGGTAGCACATTATAAATAGTTTTCATATGCTTAGCACTATATTACGACAAGTTTGGTTAGGTTGCACAATAGATCAACCTTTTTATTATCCGGGGAAGATATATCCTCTTGATATCATATATTCATTGTGATAAGAGAACTCAATGGGAAGAAATAATGGGGATTTGTTTATATATTATTGAAGATGGGTTGAAAATGGGCTCCGGCAATGTCAAGCCATCTACAGATTGTGTTCTTATCATGGCCAGTAGCTCTTGCGACTCCCCTTATGCTTCCCTTTTCAGGTATCATGGAAAGTGTTCTGAGTATTTCGTCCTGTGGTGTCTCAAGTCCAAAGAATACGGTACCTCTGGTTTCACTGAAACAATGGCCGCATGTCTTACATTTCAAAAGAGATCGTCTGTTATTTCCGTATATCTATTTCAGTTTTATGTTTCCTTTTCCCCTCTTTTTGTAATCGGGGCAATCTTTGTTCCAACACCAGAATTCTGATAACTCTATTTTGGATTGCACTTTCATCCCCTCAAAATGGGGGACTGCGTGTATAGTATAAAAAGTTTGTCAGTGGGTGGCATACAGGACCAACAAATCTCCCTGAATCTTATGTATTTGAAATGCTTTTAAGATTTATTACTGGCACAAGATTTATATGTTCAAAGAATATCATGGTTAATATTAAGGGTTTATAGCATTAAACCCGTAAATATTGGAGGTGTATAAAAATGGTAGATGTCAAAGATAAGAGAGATAATATACGTGAGGAGTCCAGAAAAGAGATGGCGGACAGCATCCCAAAGATCGCAGTAAACCTTGGACTGGCTTTCTTGATCTGGTTGTTCGGTGTACTTGTATTCCTGCCACTTTCACGAAGCTTGACGGATCCGACATTGATGGGGCTTATTGGCCTGGACAAAATAGTCTCCGCAATTATGCTCGTAGTGCTTATAGTAATACTGCTAAGAATCTTAAAAGAGGTTAAAGATGTCACAGATGCATTTGCAGGTTATGCTACGTTGTGGTTGTCAGGCGAAGAAGCAAGTGAAGAGAGGATTCATAAATACAGAACTGCATTTCGTGGTATTGGTTATATTATTGTTGCAATAATTGCCTATTTGTTCTTCCTGCCTTTCATTGCAGGTATATTCAGGGCACTTGCAGGATTGATACTGATAGTACTTGTTTTGGTGGTAATAGCGATACTCTTCACAGTTGGAGATGCATTCTCAGAGCATATAGAGACTCATGCCGTTAAGTTTGTCAAGTGGACAGATAACCTTAGGGACAGAATGGAGCAGGAAAGAACGGAGCTTCTTGGGGATAAGGAAAAACCAAAAGAGAAGAGAGAAGAACCTCCAAAATAGAGAAGAATTAGGAGCCTGTGTTATGAGAAGTATAATAATTATACTCTCTTTTTTATTTTTATTTGTTATTATATCGATATGTGCCACGCAATTACCTAACATCCTATCACCAATTGCCAGTTTTACGGAGTTAACTACAGATGAGATCACCGGATTTTTTTTAATCTTGATGCTGATTTTGACAGTGATATTCAGCTATCTTCTCATCCGCGAGATACTAAAACTGTTTAATAAATTCATGCATTCATAATCGAATTGCTTGGAGAATAGTGACCGTCGGTTTTAAAAATGTCTTAAATTTTTCCAGAGGGCGGTATAATCCACCATAACTTGTCCATCATAATCCTTATAATATTCGAACACAACTCCAGATATATGAAGAAGGAACTTATGGATATCCTGGCCTGTCCTGTCTGCAAGAGCGATCTAAGCCTTACAATCGGGGACGAAGATGGAGAAGAGATCTTGACTGGCACATTACACTGTGAAAAATGCAATTATGACTATCCTATCAAAGACAGCATACCGAACCTATTGCCACCCAATCTTCAAGAAAAGTGATAATCTATGGATTACGCTGAATGGGAACCGATATATAAAGAGATCCTGGATGACTTCGGTTTCGATCGGAAGAGAGATGAAGAAGCGGCGCTTCTCTTGTCAGATCTGTTAGAATATGACGCAATCGATATTCTTTTCAATCGTATTGAGGGAAAAGATGTTGTCATCTGTGGTAACGGACCGTCTCTAGGTGATGAGATCAGGGCATTAGGTAAAGAAGTCTTGATCGCAGCAGATGGTGCCACCTCTCTTCTCTTGAAGGAAGGGATCATACCGGACGTGATAGTCACTGATCTGGATGGTGTGATAGGAGATCTTCTTTATGCAAACAGATTGGGCGCCTTCATGGTGGTCCACGCTCATGGTGACAATATGGATCTACTAAAGAAGGTGGTACCTCAGCTCAAGGATGTCGTCGGAACAACACAGTCAAAACCATTTGGGATCATTCACAACTTTGGTGGCTTCACTGATGGTGACAGAGCCGTATTCCTGGCAAAAAGTCTGTCAGCCGTTACCATCAAGCTCATGGGGTTTGATTATGATGATCCTAGTGTCGGTAAGACTAAGAAGAAGAAGCTAAAATGGGCAGAGCGGCTGATATCATGTTTGGGAGTTTAAAAGACCACATCTCTTGGATAATAATTTCAAAACTTTTATTTATTATAGTCGCTAAAAAAGGCCAGTTACCGTTTCAACATTAAATTTGGAGGATTAATAATGACAAAAAAGGATATAGTTGAAGAGCTAAAACCACTCTTTTACCCAAGATCAGTCGCAATAGTGGGCGCTTCCAAGTCTCTTGTCAAGATAGGGACTATGACTCTTATGAGTATAGTTGTTGGAGGTTTCGAGGGTGGAATATACCCTGTCAACAGGAAAGGTGGAAGAATATTGGGTAAGAAGGCTTATACGGATTTTAAGAGTTTACCGGATGATTCGGACCTCCTAATTGTCTGCGTACCTGCTGCTGCCGTTCCTGAAGTTCTTGAAGATGGAATAGACGCCGGAATTGGGGCTGCTGTTATTATATCATCAGGATTCGGTGAGGTAGGGGCAGAAGGTAAGAAACTTGAAGATGAGGTTGTAAAGATAGCAAGAGATGGTGGAATACGCTTCGTTGGGCCCAACTGCATGGGTATATGCAGTTCACCTGTGAAATTGCACGCACTTATGAATATGATGATTCCGAAGGCTGGTGATATCTCTTTTGTCTCTCAGAGCGGAACACTTGGTACGGTTAACATGCTTGTTGCATCCAATCATGGAATCGGTTTCAACAAGTTTGTGAGTAGTGGAAACGAAGCAGACCTAAGGGCCGAGGATCTACTCGAGTACTTCGCAAAGGATGAAGACACCAAACTATGTCTATCTTTCATTGAAGGTCTAAGAGAGGGTAGAAGGTTCTTTGAGGTGAGTAAAGAAGCAACAAAGAGAAAACCATTCATTATGCTAAAGGCCGGAGCAACAGAGCAAGGTGCAAAGGCAGCAAACTCTCACACCGGTTCTCTTGCAGGGTCTTATCAGATAAACAGCGCGGCTCTCAGGCAGGCAGGTGTTCTGATGGCTACTACCGGGACCGAGATGCTTGAGCTCTTGAAAGCATTTTCACTATTACCCCTTCCTGATGGTAAAAGAGTCGGCATTGTCACACCTGGTGGTGGTGCAGGAGTTCTGGCAGCTGATGCCTGCGGAAAAGTAGGTCTTGAGGTTCCCACGCTGTCAGAGGGACTGATTGAAGTGATGAACGAGTATCTACCCCCCTTCTGGAGCCACGGTAATCCCGTTGACATAACAGCTTCCGGTGGTATCGGTGGTTCCAGCGGGGCAGACTTTTCAGCGCTTACCGATTCCCTTGAGATCCTTATGAAAAGTGGCGAGGTTGACAGTGCCATATGCATGGGTGTCAGTTTCACTGATATGATGGATATGGTACTTGATAACTTCCCTGATAACTTCAAGAATATGCTCGGTCCAATTACTTCTGCTATTGCACCCATCGAGAAGAGTTTCAATGACAAGTTAATTGAGATAAAGGAGAAATACGGTAAACCGATCGTCCTCATGGGTGTGCACGAGGCAATACCCAAAAGCGCAATAGAACTCGAGAAGAGCGGTATCATACTCTACAGCGAACCTGAGATCGCAGCTTATACACTTTCAAAGATGGCGTGGTACAGCGATTACTTGAAGGCAAACAACGGTGGAAATTGAGGTTAAGTCTGACTTTCAGTTGAGTTCTAGCTAGTTACACAAGATTTTTACCTCACCCCTATGGGGCTTCTTTTTTTATCCGATTTAAACGAAAGATTTTTAGTTGTAGTATCATGTATGTCTGGTTATATCATAGGTGAAAAAGATGTCTGAGATCGGCAAGAGAGTCAGGATTGAAAGGATACTTGATAAAAAGAGTGGCAACATGTTAATAGTTCCCATGGATCATGGGATCTCCTCAGGCCCGATAGACGGGCTTATTGATATGAAGAAGGCTGTAGATGACGTGGCCGAAGGTGGTGCTGACGCCGTTTTACTCCACAAAGGAATAGTGCGTTCAAGCCACAGAGGGTATGGTAGGGATATCGGTCTGATAATTCATCTATCAGCGAGTACCTCACTTGGACCGGATCCTCTCAACAAGGTATGGGTAACAAGTGTCGAAGAAGCTATCAGGCTTGGTGCGGATGCTGTTAGTGTTCATGTGAACGTCGGTGCAGAAGACGAACCTGACATGCTTATGGAACTCGGAAACACTGCCGAAATATGCAACAGTTGGGGAATGCCTCTTCTTGCAATGATGTATCCGAGGGGAGAGCGAGTGAAAAGTGAGCATGACGTCGAGTTTGTGAAACATGCAGCCAGAGTCGGGGCAGAACTTGGTGCGGATGTTATCAAGACCAACTATACGGGTGATCCCGATACATTTCGAGAAGTCGTGAAAGGGTGCCCTGTTCCGATTTTAATTGCAGGTGGACCAAAGATGGATACCGATGAAGAGGTCCTCACAATGGTGAGAAACTCAATTGATGCAGGTGGAAGGGGTGTTTCTATCGGAAGGAATGTATTCCAACACAAAGACCCTGTGAAGATGACTGCCGCAGTCTCAAAGATCGTCCATGAAAACAGTACGGTAAAAGATGCGGTAAAGATACTCGGCAAGTAGGGGGCCCATAATAATTATTATCTTTTCTAAAGAGCGTAAGAAAGATAGTATTTGAGGGTGCAGTATCTTCGGAGATGTTCAAACCGAATTATCAGATCACAAACAAGATATTGAACAATCTTGTCGAGATAGCATCATCGCGGGTGACGGTTATAAACTCTCGCTTGATACCAAAGTGGGAGGTTTCACTCAGAAGGGAAGCAAAAATTAAAAATGCGCATGCATCAACGAATATTGAAGGAAATCCCCTGACGATAGAGGAGGTGAGCACGCTTGCATCCGGAAGAAAGGTTATGGTTGCAAGAAAGGATCGTGAGGAGGTTTTAAATTATCTTAATGTCCTTGAAAAGATTGAAGAGTATTCAATTGATGGAATCATAACCGAAGAGTTGCTTCTTAAGATGCACAAGGACCTGACCAAGGGAACACTTCCAATAGAAGAGTACTCTGGTAGATATCGTGATAGACAGGTTGTTGTTGCAAACCGTATTACGAGGGAAGTCATATTTACTCCACCACCCTCAAGCGATGTATCGTACCTTATGAGAGAACTACTCGAATGGGTGGACTCTTACGAAGCAAAGGAGATAAACGATATACTGGTCGCGGGGATCACTCATTATGAGTTTGTAAGGATTCATCCTTTTGTTGATGGGAACGGAAGGACAGCAAGATCTCTTGCTACACTCATCCTCTACCTAAGGGAGTTTGATGCGAAGAGATTCTTTGCGCTTGATGATTTCTACAACGGCGACCGCGGCTCATATTACGCAGCCTTAAAGTCTGTGAACCAGGAGACGCTAGATCTAACTGAGTGGCTTGAGTACTTTACCGAAGGCGTTCTTGTATCAATAACTCAGGTTAAAAACCGTGTTCTCAGACTTTCTAGTGACAAGTTAAAAAATGACAGAGACGGGCAGATTGCACTTACTGAGCGGCAGATGAAGATTATTGAACATATGAATCGCCACAGCAAGATAACTTCCGGGGAGGTATCAGACATGTTCGGTTTTTCAAGGCAGGCAGCACTTAAGGAACTGACAAAACTAGTAGATATTGGTGTTATACGCCTTGAAGGGACAGGAAGAGGATCACATTACGTAATTATCTGAATATAGAGCCACAATAAATAAAAAGGAGAAGAGAGGAGGTGATTATCCTCTCTTCCTGTAAACAAGATACGCTACTACCACCAGTATAGCAATTACGATTACCACCATAGATAACGTTATCCAGGGTAAAGGTATAGTCGAGGAGGGTCTAGCTGCCTTTGTTGGTGTAGATGGTGCTACTGGAGTTGGTACCTCTGTAGCTGTTGGTAAAGGTGTCTCTACCTCCATGACCGCAGGTTTATCTTTTAGGAAGAGTGCGAACTTTGAGAAATGACTTATCTCAACAGTTGCGGTGTTTGACGCGGTGTTCACGGTAGTTTCAAGAGGTGTCCATTTTGTCCCATCAAAGATCTTTACAACTACTGTCTTTCCCTCAGGTACATCTTGTTGATCGTAATTGATCGAAAGAGTTAGTGGTGGATCAAACCTTGCTCCATCTGGTCCTAGATCAAATGCAGCTATTGTTCCACCTATTGTAGTGGAAGCAATTGTAACTGAAGTTAGTGGAGCTCCGTACGAATCAAGTGCAGATGTTCCTTCTGGAATTGTTAACGTCGATCTTCCATCTGTTGTGGATAGGACTGTTGTAGAAGATACTCTTCCGGTGCTGTCTGTTACTAGGTTTCCTGATTCGGGTGCGCTACCACCTCCGCCACCACCGCCGGCTTCATCGGATGGTGTTGGTGTAGGAGTAGGTGTTGGTGTGGGAGTAGGTGTTGGTGTGGGAGTTGGAGTAGGTGTCGGTGATGAGGATGTGGATACAACCGAGACGGTTTCCGTGACAACATCAGCATTTGACGGAGTGACCGTGATAGTTATCGTCGAGTTTGTCGGATTTGATGCAAGGAGCGTCCATGACCTACCGACACTCTCACCACTCCCCCCTGCACCTCCGTCGATTGTTGATATGGTCTGAGTCTCATTACCGGAAGTTACAGAAAGACATGACGGAGGAGATATAGCAACAACTACATCTTTTGCAACCGTCTCTCCGTAGTTCTGAATGTTTAGCTGAACGGTATGGCTAGAACTATCACTCGCAGTTATCGATGAAGGAGTGACTGAAGTGACTATCGATGGTGGTAATATTATATCAAACGAGTTTGAGGTGGCTGATTCGGGTGAACCGGCGACGGTCACCGTGGCTGTAATGGTCTGTGCACTCAACTTCTGATTTGCAACCACCGTTGTCCATGAGACTGTGCTTGAGCTGAACTGTTTCTCATTACTCTCATCCATTGAGAACCAGGACTGATTGATAAGTGAAACGGTCCCTGTTCCGCTCAGTCCTGAAACTGTCACTGTGAAAGCAGTACCTTTCATCACTGTATTCGGATCTGCTCCAGCCTGAGATATTGAGACTGTCGCAGCAGCATTTACCGTTGGAACTGCTATAAACAGTACCAAGACGAGTAGCATTGTTACTATCTTTATCTTCATTTTCATCCCCCTTAAAAAATAAAACTAGGGACCTTATTTAAGGCCCTCCGTGTTGTGTTTCGCCAATCCTGAACCAGTTGTCCGTACTCTCGATGTTTCCGGAGTTGTTGATCTGTAATATCACTCTGTATTCTCCGTTGTCCCATGTTCCGCCTACTGGTGTCAACTTCAGTATCCCGTATCCATTCGAATCCGTGACATTTTGGATGTTAATCACTGTATAGTTGCCTCCTTGTGTAAGCATACTGTGGCCGAAAGGCGTCATCTTGAAGACAGTGCCTATGCTTACGTTTGCACCTTCAATTGCAGTTTGATTGAAGTAATAGGCCCTTGATACCAAGGTAACATTATCTGTCGCATTGATATTCCACCTATACTTTCTAATCAGCATAC
>JAXHUQ010000063.1:0-9175 GCA_034189535.1 Halobacteriota archaeon
AACCTTCTCCATCATCTTTTTAGGGTCATAGGTGTACGTCTTTTCCGTAGCGACCGGAATCTTAGCAGCGCTCTTCCAGCGCTCTTCGTCTTCCGATAATTGTTTATCTTCTTCTCCCATGATAACTCCTCATTTTAATGATGTAACGTATTATCAATACATAAGGTATAAATCTTTCTTATGGGAACCTTTAAAATTTAAATTAAGCTGACAATACAGATTATTATTAATTTTTAAGGCTTTTGAAAGATTTATAGTCTGATAAAAATTTATAAAATTATAAAAAATGGGAAAGTATAAGAGATTTTATGTACATTCTTCCTCTGAGGGATACATTTAATGGACGACCTATGCGAAGCTACTTCACGATTGCTTAAGGTATCGGGCCACAAGGCGAGAATTGAGATATTGAAATCGTTGAACAAGTCTCAAAAACCGGCCAAGGAACTTGCGGAGCAGCTTGGGGTTTCTGAGACCTATGTACATCAACACCTCAACAAACTGAGTGAAGAAGACTTGATCATAAAAGAAGGCAAGTTCTTCTCTCTCTCCACAAGCGGGAGGATTTTTTTTGGTTCGCTTGACATGATGGAGGTCGTGGGCAAGTATAAACGCCTTTGGGATAGCCATAGTATAGAAAAAATTCCCCCTGAATACATCAAGGATATGAAAGTTTTTCGGGATACTGAACTTATCAATTCGGCACCAAAAGTCATCGAGAAATTCTACAGTGTGGCATCATATACCGATGAGAGGCTTCTGATTGCAACTGATAGGGTACCGATGATGCAGGAGACTGCGTTCAATGAGATGTTCAAAAATGAAGTGCAGATTTACAGGCTTTTAGGATCGATACCCTATTTCCAGAGTATGCGATCTGATCTGAAGTTACCACAGGGCCTTGAAGTGAGAATAGCCCCGATGGACAGAATTTACTTAGGAATACTGATTATAGACAACAAAGAAGCAGGGGTGATATTTCCTGACAATAAAGGCCTTCTGGATTGGAACAATATGGTATGCGGAAAGGACCCGGAGTTTATCTCATGGGTGGAGAAGAACTTTTGGGATATGTTCAAAAGAGCTGAGGACATACGGAAACAAAAATCCTGAAGCTATTAATTTCTATTCGGGAACCATAGCAACGGCCCTAACCCAACCTGCGCTGGCATCTTTTATCTTTATCGGGAAGTTGTAAATTGTCGCTCCGACAGCGGGGACCTTATCAAGATTTGTGAGCTTCTCCATCTGAAAATAACCCAGCTCAATTCCTGCAAAATGACCTTCCCATATCATAGAGGGGTCTGGTTTTCCTTTCTTTACCGAATCTCTCCATTTCTTGGCAGTAATGGAGAACGGAGCATCCCAAGACCAAGCATCAGTTCCCACCACATGGACACCACTTCGTACAATCTGCAAGGTAGCATCTCTTCCTACTCCAATTCCACTATTGATATAGCTTGAAGTCCCAAAGTGCTCGGATGCACTGGTATGAATACATAAAACGTCCCCTTCCCGAAGCCTGTGTCCAATATCATCCAGTTTTTTATTGAGATCTTCGGGAGTCATCACATACCCATCTTGCATATCGGTGCAATCGAGTACTATAAGTGGTCCTATTCCCCACTCAAGAGGAAACTCATCTATGGTCTTTGCATCTCTATTACTTTCAATTTCTCTATCTTGCACTGGTGAAAAATGCCAGGGGGCATCCATATGAGTCCCACTATGGGTACTGAGAGTGACCTCTTCGACTGCCCATCCCTTCCCATCAGGTAAATGATCTTCGGGCTTCAGGCCGGGAAAGAATGCAGCCATCTCCTTTGCGCCATTTTCATGGCCGCTATATCTGACTTTCGGCGTGGTCAATGGAGGATCACAGAGAGTGTCATTTGCAATCGGTATTGAGAGATCAACGAATCTCATTAACTTTAATCCAGTAACTTAATATTATCAAAACACGTCCTACAGATATGATACTTCATCACCGGACATGCTTTATCCACACGTTCAGGGGGCGCAAATAATATTGCTCCAGGCGCTTTTTCCACATCGAACATATTCCCACAAATATTACACTTAGGCATCTTGCATCACCATTGGTAATATGGTGTCGATCTCCTGTGGCATTAGACTTTCCTTTGGTCAGGACTTCTTCACAATGTTGTTTCTTAAAAGAAAGGTGGTAACAGCAATTACACATGCCGCAAAAACAGCCTTGATGAGCGAGTTGTACCTGTACTCAAAGAGTGTTGAAAACGCATCCATCATCATTATGTAGAAGTGGATAGATGCGATCAGAAGTAGTATCATCAGAATAAAGAATACGCCTTTTCTGAAGCTCTCTGCCATATCAAACTCTTTTTTGTCATTTTTATTAGGTTCTGCCATCTATCTCTGCCCCCTTCTCCTATTTATTAAAAGAACCGATATACTACTGATCGCAACAAATGTAATGAAAGCCTCAAATCCTGGCGCCGCTGAATCTTCCGAATATGATGGTGGCATAGCTGCCCTAGGTTCAGGTGTGGCTGTTTGCCCAGCGAAATCACTTGCTTGGACAACCGGTTCTGTTGTTATCAACTCGGTTCCTGCCCCGGTGATATGGGTCTTGTTTCCGAATACATCTAGCATCAAGAGGCTGCTACCCTGTTTCACTATCTTCTGACCATCCCAAATCTGTACGTCTACGTCGTAGTTTCTTGTATTCAGGAGAAGAAGATTGGTGGATTGGGATGTTGTAACATCCACCTTGAGAAGGCCAAGATCGATCCATCTCTCATCAACCACCAGTCTTGTCTCAGTATCTTTTGCCTTCACAAGAGCACGAAGGCCGGTTACATCCTCTTTCCCAATATTATCAATATAAATAGTTGATTTGATGGTTACATATTTACCATCTTCCTCATTCATATGGAAATCGATCTCTCTTAATGATAATTTGACTGATGATGGGGATTCTAAGAGCAAAAGGCCTTGAATATTCCCTTTTGAAGTCGCCGCGCTTTTATTTTTATCAAATAGCACAATCTCAAGCCTGTATCCCCCTTCCTTGGGCACCCTCAGATCCGTCTTGACAATGCTTGTCTTCTTCCTGGTAACCTCTCCTATCCGGGTCTTATTCTCTATAGTGAGTAAATTTGTATCCGAATCGAATGCCTTCACCAGGATACTTGCATCTTCTGATGGCCCACCATAGTTATCGATATAGGTTATAATCGTAAGAATGGCCTCACCCTCGCTCAGAGCTTCTGCAGCTATATCGATATCGGTTATCCTAAGGCTAGATGGATTAGTCTCCTCCCAGTCCCTCAAGCCATCTCCAACTGTTGCAACAAGGGCCGTGATTACTATTGCAGCTGCTATGACTGCCGCCGTATATACTAACTGCTTATTCATCCTCAATCACGGGTTATTAGCCAAGACCTATAAATTTTACGGTTGTTTCTTCGATATTTTTTGGTTTATTTATTTATTCCCAATATTGTTACGAATCTTGTGCTTTAATTAAGGAGGGAAAAAGTAACCGTAAATACCATAACAAAAGTGATATAGTATTCGGGAATATTATTATCCAAAATGAGTGGTAGATAGGTGTAGCCCATGAGTACGAAGTCCAAGAAGCAATCTAAAGTGCCTGATAATAAAGAGGGGTCAGATATACTGTCTGAAAATCAGATAACTTACATAACAACAGCTTTACTTGCAGTATTTTCTGTGATAGCATTCTGGATACGAAGGTTGAATCATGCCCATGTATTTGTGGGCGATACAATCCATTTCTCCGATGATGGTATACCACATATGAGATTTGTCGAGAGCGTTGTCGCCAATTTCCCTTATAGGATACCATTTGATCCTTTTACAAATTTTCCTTACGGGACAAGACCGCCAGGTTCATTCGGACCGATATTTGACCAGAGTATTGCTCTGGTCTCGATGATACTCGGCGGCGGAGATCCCACCCAACAGACCATTCAGACCGTCGGAGCATACTTTCCGGTAATCCTTGGAACACTACTAGTAATTCCGATCTATTTCCTAGGAAAACACCTGTTCAACAGGCTTACAGGGCTTATTGCTTCCGGATTGTATGTTATTTTCCCCGGATCAATATTACATAAAGCGATACTTGGTTACCCGGATCATCACATTGCAGAAATCCTTCTAAGTTCAGTGATGATTATGTTCTTCATCATGGGGCTCAGACAGATAGGCGAGGACAGAAAGAAATTACGTAACTATGGAATACTTGCGGGTCTTTTCTTCGGATTATATATATGGGTATGGAATTTGGGTCTCTTATTTTTACTCATTCTGGCGATATACTTATTTGTCCAATTCATAGTGATCCACCACAATGGGGATGACTCAACCGATCTCATCTTGCTATCAAATCTTACATTTGCAGTGACCACGGTGATGTTGCTTCCTTATGCTATTATACATGGCGGATTTTCATCCGGGAGAATCTCTTACCTACATATTGTGGGACTAATTGGAGTGATGGTTGCTGTGCAAATCATGGGAATGCTCTCAAAGGAATTGAATAAACGAGACATGAAATGGTGGTACTTCCCGATCATTATATTCGGTATGGGCGTAGCAGTACTTGCCATAATTTACCCAACAAGTTTGGGAGAAAGTTTCTTTGGAATAATGAGGTTTGCTTTGATCCCGCCGTCTGCTGCTTATAGTACGGTCCAGGAAGAGATGCCTTTCTTCAATTATGCGGGAAATTTCAGCTTACTTCCGCTTTATGCGGGTTTCGGATTCTTTGGATTTGCGGTATTTCCCGTATTTGCTTACTATATCTATAAAACCGTAAAAGGTAGAATGCCTGCTGATATATTGTTCTGCGTCTGGACTATCACTTTGTTTGTACTGATGTGTGTACACACGAGGAACGCATACTATTTTTCAGTACCTGTAATCCTGGCCGGATCATATATGCTTTACGGAATAATGGAATGGACAGGTATCTCTGATGAACGTAAGAGGAAGAAGAACAAGACTGTGATAGGGATAGTTCTGATTGTCCTAATTCTTGTTTTCGTCTATCCGACAGGTGCATCGGCAATCAATCAGGCCAGGTACTCAGGTTCTTCTTTTCAAGCGGACTGGTTTGATTCATGTGAATGGATGCGGTACAATACGCCTGAGCCTGATCTTGATTATTATGAACTTTATGAAATCCCTGAAGACGGAGTATGGGACTATGGACCGAACGATTACGGTGTTATGAGCTGGTGGGATTACGGACACATAATTGAATATGTTGCTCGGAGGATACCTAATGCTAACCCGTATCAGCAGGGAATTGGTGGTCCCCCAGTGGTAAAATATGTGGATTCAGATAATGATGATGCATACACGGGTACAGAACCCATAATCTTTGATACTGATAGAAATGATAACTATTCAATGATAGACAGGCTCTTGCTTGGAGAGGAACCTTCCGCAGGGGTAACTTTGTCAAGGTTTAAGATTGATGAAATGTACTTCGATTCGGACGGAAACAAAGCATATTCGCAAGGAGATGCTGTAATAAGAGATAACGATAGGAACGCCAGGTATAGCACCCTTGATGAGGTTCTGACAGGTAAAGTCCCACCAATCGGATCTGATCTGAATATACTCTACTTAAGGCCGGGAGCTTCAACATTTCTCATAGCGACTGAGGAATCTGAGGCAAATGAGATACTTAATGAGCTGGGAACAAGGTATGTTATGAACGATTTCCTTGTCGCTGACTTTTTGGGAGCTTCAAATCATGTCAAATACGTAATGCCATATTGGGCCGAATCCTTCCCTGATCCATATGATACAATGAACATTCGTTTACAGTTCTTCGATGGGAATCAGGTGAAGCTAAGTAATGAAACAACATTACCTGCTCTCAGGCAGTATCGTCTGGTGCATGAGTCAGATGATTTTTATATGCCATTTGTAATTCTTGATGGTAAAACCGGAGAACAGCTCTACTGGAGGTCAGAAACAGGGAGTTACGATTATACAACCATGCAATCCCAGATCTTACACCAAGGGGCAAGGATTCAGGATAGTGAGTATATAGCATATTCACCAAATTATTTCTATCCCGTTGCCCTTGTTAAGGTCTTTGAGTATGTTGAAGGTGCAGATGTGGTCGCATCCGGGTCAGGTGGAGTAGAGAATGCAACTATATCGATTGATATAAAAACGAACCAAAATAGAACATTCACCTACAACCAAACGGAAAGTATTGGTCCCGATGGTAAGTTCCATTTCACTGTTCCGTACTCTACTGATAGTCCTATTTCAGGGGGAACGCAGTTCGACACGATGGCGACATCCTTATACACAGTAAGAGTTGGAGGCTCAACTAAGGAAGTCGCAGTTACTGAAGAAGAAGTTATGAATGGTGAAAGGATAGAAATCAGGGCATAGAACGGTTTGATAATTAAACCGAGGAGTAACTTGGTCTAATACTCAGTTATTCCTCGATTATCCTGTTTTCGTACATATTCCAGAAGTTCTTCTCTACCCAGGATAAAAAAGAAGGATCATTTCCGCCTAAACCGAAGTTCCAGTCCAGAGCTCCTCTGGTGTCAGGAAACATAACACCAGCTTCTCTGTTATCTATTATCATTAGGCCCATATATATATCCTCCATTTTTATTGTGTTAACTTCAAGGCCGTTTATCTTTAAGCATTCCCTAGTACTACCTCCGTGGGATATATCGCCAGCAAGCAAGTATACTTCGATTCCTTCTTTCATAATCTTTCGAAATGTCGGAACTGCTATTCTTGGTATTCTATCGGAGACTGCAAGAACCCTGCTCTCTGCCTTTAATGCGGTAGAAAGGATTGTTTCAAGCACAATTGGTGCGGGATTAGCAAGTTTCGTGTTCTTTAAGACAAAGAACTCCTCAATAAATTTTTGAGGAATTCTCGATACGTCATGAGACTCCCAAAAGTCTTCATACATTGTAATAACCTCGGCGGAACCCAGAGAGTTAACAAAAATTTTACCTATGGTTGAAAGAACAAACAACTTACCCTCTTTTTTCACAAGACCGTTCTCCATAAGAATTTGAAGATGTCTGTGAGTATAAGTTTGAGAAACGTCCAGAAGGTCGGAAAGATCCCTTGCGGTTGCTTCTTTTATCTCTTTCAGGTCTCTCAGAAGTTCTAGTCTGGCTCCATGGCCTGATGCCTTAAAAAAACCTGATATATGATCAAAATTATCCATGTTTATATATGTAAGATTATTATACTTATAGTTTTTCAATTAAATTTTATAATAATGCAATTATTTACTTTTTTCAAAAATTAATCAGAAAACGTAAAAATTCATATAAAGCAAAAATATAGCTCTAAATTAAATTTAAACGGATATTATATTAGAAAATTATATATACATTATTGATGATAATTAGTTTCGACGTTTAATAATATACTAGGAGGTGACAAGATATGAAACTGAATCTTGAGGTAAAGAAACTCGAAAGTAGAGAGACAAAGCAGGACCCAACAACTTGCTTGAGTACGCCAAGCTGCTTAGGTGGCGTTGATCTGGGTATGACATGCTGTCCAGGGACCTAAGTGTTCTTTGGTACGAGGAAAACCTGATACCTGTGTATAATAAGGAGGTGAAATAATATGGAATTAAAATTAGAAGCTAAAAGGCTCGAAAAGAGAGAAACGAAGGACCCTGTTGGTGGCTGTCTCGAAAATCCAACGCTCGACTTGGTATGCTGTTAATCCAGCTTCATATAGCTGGAAAAATTTGCCTTATGTTAAGAGGTGTAAGAAATGGGACTTGAGTTAGAAGTCAAGAAGCTCGAGCACAGGGAAACGAAGCAGGATCTGTCAGCAATACCATGCGATGAGCTGTGTAATTGGTGTGCAACCTGTCCGTTAGTGCCAACGTAAACAGATAATTAAGCCAAATTAGATTGAGATAAATGCAAAAAATATTGGTCCAATCTCAGAAGCGAGGTTGGGTCGTATTTATATGTTGATGATGGAGGTGAAATTGATGGATTTGAAGTTAGAAGTAAAGAAACTTGAAGCCAGAGAGACGAAAGAGAATGCCACTTCTGTATGGTGCTTGTCAATGAATGACAATATTCTTGGAGAGCTTCTCAGTGGAGCATGTTCGGGTATCTCATGTTAATAATTGATGCCCTGTGAAATGCCAATTGTCTGGTTATATGGTAGAGCTATAGGAGGTGAAATAATATGGATTTGAAATTAGAGGTAAAGAAACTCGAGAAGAGAGAGACAAAAGTAGATAATAGTACACCAAGCACATGGGTATGCGGAGTCAATCCTGCTATTTTAAGTGATTTGATGGCTGGATGCGCAGGTGGATGTGCAATGCCATGTTGATTTGAGTACAAATGACTGACCATTCAATATTGACATGGAGTTTAAATGAACGAGTTAGAATTGAAAGTTGAGAGATTGGAAGAGCGATCAACAAAAGATAATAGTACTTGCACCCTTCAAGGGTGTGAACCTTGTTTGAGTTGCTTTTAAACTTTTGCGCGATAACATCCGGTCGTAAGTCGGATTCGCGCTCCTTTCAATTTTCAGACTCAAAATCTCGAAGAGGTAAATGATCATGAAAGGATTAGAACTCGAGGTTAGGAAGCTAGAACGAAGAGAGACAAAAGCAGAAGGAAACACAACAAGCGTACTTTGTGAGATTGGTGAGAATCTTACCGGTGTTGCTGAAATGGCAAATGAGATTCTTGCAGGTGCTTGTGCTTCAACGTGAAGATGTCTTGAGGGCATCTCTTATTCAATAAGAATCCGGCTTAAAAATAATTGGGGGCAGTATCACAACCTATGATGCAACATCAGGAAGAGAACATTTCAGGGCATACGGCACATACTCAGACGCGTGGAGTGATGTTGATGGCAGGGCAGGTACACTAAGAACCTCTCCCGAGGCCCTGCAGCTCTGAATGTTATCAACAGTCCCGCCTCACGCCACTGCTGAAACCTATCATGTACCGTACTAGCTGCACCGACGATAGGCATACGTTGTCGTCTTCTTCCTTCAGCAGTACCTGGCAAAGTAACATCAAACCACCATTTATATACCATTCTTTAACAAATATATTTCCCCTATGTGCTTTGTCATATATCAAAAATAAGATATTTCAAGTCATAAAGAAGAAGT
>JAXHUQ010000064.1:0-9102 GCA_034189535.1 Halobacteriota archaeon
TGATAGCCTGATAAATGCAGTTCTCGAAGCATTTTCCACAGTGGATGCAGATATCGACATTGATATTTGCCGTAATCATATCAAAGTCCATCTTATCCTTGGAGAGTATCGTACATGCCCTTGCGGCAGCACCTGATGCCTGACCGACCGTATCCGGTATATCCTTTGGGCCCTGGCATGTTCCTGCAAGGAATACTCCATCCGTCGGGGTATCAACAGGCCTGAGCTTCGGGTGTGCCTCCATGAAGAACTTATCGGATGATCTCGAAAGCTTGAGCATACTCTGTATCGCATCACTATCGGCTCTTGGGACCATACCCACAGCGAGTACAACAAGATCTGCTTCTACTTCAATCGGTTTACTCAAGAATGTGTCCTCTGCTCTTACTACAAGCTTATCTCCCCGCTTGTAAACCTCAGAAGGATTACCTCTGCGGTATAAAACCTCCTCCTTTCTGACACGGTCATAAAACTCCTCGAATCCCTTACCAAAAGCACGAACATCCATATAAAAGACTGTTATCTTCGCGTCGGGGATCTTGTCTCTCAAAAGATGCGCATGCTTTGCGGTATACATGCAACATACACGTGAGCAGTACTCATTTCCAACGGTCTCATCTCTTGAGCCGACACACTGTATGAGCGCTATCTCTTTTGGTTCCTTATCATTAATTAGAATCTTTCCGCCGGTTGGACCGGATGCGGCCACAAGCCTCTCAAACTCAAGCCCTGTTATAACATTGTCATACAGATCATACCCAAACTCGGGTTTGAGTGAAGGATCGAAGGTGTCAAAACCGGTAGCTACTACTATCGCTCCAACATTCACCTCAACATCTTCTGCCTTTTGCTCAAAATCAATTGCCTCAGCGCCACATGCCTCGACACAAAGATTACTCTTTCCACACTTTCCTTTTGTAAGCATCAGACAGCGTTCAGGGTCAATTGTGTGGGTTGAAGGCACTGCTTGTGGGAAAGGAATGTAGATTGCAGACCTCTTCCCGATAAATGCATCATGATAATTAGGTATCTTACCCGCTAGACGGCAGGCTTCAGCACATGCACCGCAACCGGTACATTTGTCAGCATCTACATATCTCGGTTTTTTATGAATTTTTACATTGAAGTTTCCCACGTATCCTGAGATATCAGTAACTTCAGAGTAGGTCATAAGTTCGATATTGGGGTGTCTTGAGACATCGACCATCTTCGGTGTTAGAATACACGCAGAACAGTCTAGTGTAGGAAAAGTCTTGTCAAGCTGGGCCATTCTTCCACCTACTGAAGGTGACTGCTCAACCAGGTAGACCTTGAAACCGTTGTCTGCAATATCAAGCGCAGTCTGAATTCCTGCGATTCCTGCTCCGACGACTAAAGCAGCATGGGTAACATCTTCCTGTAATGTCCCTATGGGTTCCAGTAACCTGGCCTTCGCAAGGGCAGATCTCACAAGAGATCTGGCTTTCTCAGTGGCTTCTGCCCCATCAGTGTGAACCCAAGAGACGTTCTCTCTGATATTTGCCACCTCAAGCATATATGGGTTGAGACCGGATTCTGCTATAGCTCTTCTGAATGTCGGTTCGTGCATCCTTGGTGAACATGCACAGACGACTACTCTGTCAAGATCAAATTCTTCAACATCCTTTTTAATAAGACCCTGTCCGGGGTCGGAACACATATATTGATAATTTCTACTTATTACTACATCCGGTAACGTTTTTGCATAGTCGGTCAGCGCTTCAACGTCGACAACAGACGCAATATTGATACCACAGTGACATACATAGACGCCTATATTCATTAAACTCCTCCGTATATGGTTTGCTCCCTAGTTGAAAATTCGTTTCATTATATTAATAAGTTTTTTAATTGGTTTTTCAGTCGTGACTAGATCATAATAACCAAGAATAGGCCGAGGGTTTAAGGTTTAAGGGCGGACTAAATGTTGAATCCGCCACCCTTCATCATCTTCTTCATAGAGGCTTTACCGATCTTGCCACCTCTGAGTCCCTTCATCGCACGCTTCATCATCTTGTGGTACTTGAGTAGCTCCCTCACATCCTCAGGATCTGTTCCGGAACCCCGAGCGATACGTTTTATCCGTCCACCGGATATTAAACTCGGCTTCTCAAGTTCCTCATCGGTCATCGAGTCCATAATCACCATGTAAGACTTCAGTTTGTCCTTTGTGACATCATACGCCTCATCGGGAATGTCGATGCCCATTCCACCTATAGGGAGCATATTCATAACCTGCCTCAGTGGCCCGAGCTTGTTCACCATGGTTAGATTATTGTACATATCCTTGAGAGTGAACCTTCCGGCTATCATTGAATCGATATCAATATCCTCTTCGCTAAGGCTCTCTTCAGCCCGTTCAATGAGGGCCTTGATATCACCCATTCCAAGTAATCTTGATATGAACCTGTCAGGATCGAAGAGCTCCAGATCATCTACCGCCTCTCCGACACCTATGAACGCGATCGACGAATTAGTCTCCGAGACGGCACTCAAAGCGCCACCTCCCTTTGCCGTACCATCGAGTTTGGTTATTATAACCCCTGATATCCCGACAGAATCGTTGAATGCCTTTGCCTGATCGGAAGCACCCTGACCGATCGCTGCGTCAAGGACAAGGAACTTATGATCTGGTTTTGAGGCTTTGTTTATCTTCTCCATCTCAACTATAAGGTCCTTCTCAAGTGAATGCCTTCCTGCGGTATCAATAATTTTGACGTCCGTATCCAATTCCTTCAGTCCGTTCTTTACGATCTCGACTGCGTCATTGTTATCTTTTTCGCCATAGAAAGCTACACCTATTCGCTCACACAAGAGATTGAGCTGATCATATGCACCGGGCCTATAAACATCGGCAGCGATCACACCCGGTTTGAGACCTTTCTTCTGAAAGTACCTTGCGAGTTTTGCAGTTGTTGTGGTCTTTCCAGAACCCTGCAGGCCGACCATCATAATAGTTTGACTGGTAAGTGAAACATTAACACTGCTACCAATGATTGCAACAAGTTCCTGGTAGACGATATGAAGGATATGTTCCCTGGGATTTGCACCCTTTGCAGGTTTCTCTTTGAGCGAACGTTCCTTGATCTTATTTGAGAGCTCCATCACCAGTTTGACATTGACATCCGAACTCAAAAGAGCCCTTTGGATATCCTTGACGAACTCATTCACTGTATACTCATCTATCTTGTTCGCCCTTGCTATCTTGCGCATGGCGTCTCTTAGTGATTGTCCAAGCGAGTCGAGAACCATGATACACGTTATTACTTCTCAGATGATTAAGGTTTCCGCTTGAGAGATTCGATAGTTGAGTTAAAGATCGGATTGATATATAGAGAATTAAGAGATTACGAAGAAGTTTGAGCTCACAACTCCTAGCAGGTATAAAGTTGCCACCAATACCGGCTGGTGAATCAGATATATAAATAGCGAATGTCTTCCGAGAAAGGAGAGGGGGCGCACCAAGGTGTTCTCAGTTAGATCGAAAAGATCGAATTTACGCTTTTGACCATCGTACAAGGAATTGCCTATGAAGAGCCCTATCAGTACCACCCCGAACCACGGCAGAATCGGAAAGTAATCGAATGTGTAGAAGTATTCAGGTCTGAATCCTAACCAGATGAGAAAATAAGAGTCAAAGGTGAGGTCCCTCAAAGAGAGTCCAATGGCAATCATCACTGTCCCAAGCACAAGGTTGCTATAGCGATGCTTTATGAAGGGGTATGAAAGTATGATAGAGATTCCGATGAAATGGAGTACCCCGAATATGATAAAACCATCTCTAAGAAATATCCATGTTACAACTGTGACAACAAGCCCCCATAAGAAAACCTTAAGACCTCTTTTTGCGTATTTTGTGATTCGGCCTCTCCTACTCATGCCCAATTCTTCTATTCTTGAATAGCTTAGACTCAGAGATATTCCCACAAGAAGGATGAATATCGTTGCAGTAACACGAGCAAAGTACCACCAGAAACCATAATGCACATTCAAATTGCAATCTCCAAAATAAGATAGATCATAGAGGAAGTGGAATATCACCATCATAATTACGGCGACTCCCCGCAACAGATCAAGTTCCCAAAACCGGTCGCTGCTTTCCTCACCCATAACCATCAGACATTAACTACCTCAGTAGTCCGGTTAATAAATATACCTGATCAATCCATCTTCAGATCATCAAGCCACCCGGCACTTTCGCTCATCGGTCTTGTGAAGAACCTTCCTATATCCTTCTCTTTTGCCTGGTGATATTTGAAGTAGAACTCCTCTTCAGTGATGCCAACTATCTCGATCTTTCCGGTCCTGTGGGACATCACGTATTTGAACCTCTTGCTGTGTCCGTTGAGTAACTTCTTCGCTTCTTCGACGATATTATATCCCCTTTTGAGCGGGACCTGGAAGTTGCTCTTTACCCTTTTCACCGGTCTACACTGGAAGACATAATACGGATTGACACCGATACCGACCAATTTGTTCAGTAACTCGGCCAAGACCGCAGGATCATCATTGACACCTTTCAAAAGGACAGCCTGATTGTCTACGATAACGCCTGCGTCTATGAGAGAACCGACCGCATCTATTGCCTTCTGAGTAATCTCCCTAGGATGGTTGAAATGGGTGACCACGTATATTCTCTTCTCGCTAACCGAGTGTTCCCTAAAGAGTGCGAGTAACCCCTCATCGTCAAGGATTCTATCAGGGGAAGTGACTGGAACTCTTGATCCGAACCTTAAGAAATCGAGATGCGATATCGAAGAAAGCCTCTCAAGAAACTCTCTTATCATCATAGTAGGTAGTACCAGTGGATCTCCTCCTGTCATCAGAACATTGTTTATCTCTTCATGTTTCTCGATATAATCTGCAGCATCGTTGAATCTGCTCAAAATCTCCTCGCTTTGAAGACCTACAAGACGTTTTCTGAAGCAATGTCTACAGTATGTAGCACATCTGTTAGTTGTCAGAATCAGGGCCGTTTGTGCGTATTTGTGCTGAAGGCCTGGCATCTTAGTATTCTGACGCTCGCCGCTTGTATCATAGGAACCGAGGAGATTTAGCTCCTCTTGTGAAGGTATTGCCATCTTTCTTATCGGATCTTTCGGATCATTCCAATCGATGAGGGACATATAATATCTGGTCACGCTCATCGGATGCCGTTCGATGATCTTTCTTAGTTGTCTTTCGTTTCTCGAAGTAAGTTCAGTGTACTCTTTCAACTGTTCAATAGTAGTAATATTATTTTCAAGCTCCAACTCCCAAGAGCTCAAGGGAAATTCGGTCTCATCAAAACTTTCTAATCTTTCACACACCATATCTAGCATTATATCTCGGTCTTCAGATTGATTATAACTTTCGATATGTCATTTAGCTTATAAATAACCTATTTAATTAATTACAGAATCTTTGTAGGCCTAATATCAAAATAACTATTTTTATTTGTTTAAAACACGATTTACATATGTTTTATTACATACCATAAGAATGTGGGATATATATAAATTTATTTTTATATTTAGACCACTTTTCGGGGACAATAAAAGATATAGACATTAAAAATGTGAAAATATAGTTGTATGAGATCAGCCAGTCACATATGACTGGCCCTTTAAGTGCTCTTTGGGCTTGTCAATGGGCGCCCCATCCATGATCAAAAAGAGGGTGAGACCCGGAACAAGACCAGAGGGGGTAATCTCAGTTGCTTATTATGATTCATAGTGAGATTCTAACGCTTGAATGTGTACTTCATGGCTGCCCCCAATCTGGCATCGATCAAGATGAGGTTTAATAATAAAAAAACCGCATCTTCCCTATTTAATCATATCTAGCATTACGACCCTCTCAAGAACAAGATCTGGCATCCTATCCTCCCCTACCACTTCCACCTCGGCTTCTGTAATATCAAAGAAGTCCATAATAGGTCCTCTTTTGGATTGCGAGTAGCCTAGAACTGGCCTTTCGATGACCATTTCCTTCAACTCAATAATAGCATCTTCGGAATCACCGACAACAATTGCAACAACTTCATTTACCCCAGGCGAAACACCCATTGATAGCGCCTTATTTATATGTCTCTTACCCGAGGCATAAAGGAGTATCTCCATTGCAGGATCACTTGATATGTTATTCCCTGACTTGATAGAGCCGAGTCCTTTCTCAACAGCGCAACGAAGATGTGGCACTCCTGCAACCTTTTTAGAATCGAAGAACTGAATTATAACTTCGTATTCAACGGAAATTCTCTTGATCTCGTCTAGAAACCCATTCAAATCATCAATCTCGCAGATACCCTCAAGGATAGTAAGCATCACAAAAGACTTATTCTAGTAGAAACTCTTTAAATCTTATGTTGCAACTCCTGCTGTTCATAATTGCACTCTTTGCCGGCTTTGCCATTATGATAAAAAGTGCCGATGTTGTTACCGATCATGCCTCATTGATATCAAAGAAGAGGGGAATATCCGAGATGACAATAGGGATGATTCTTGTTGCCCTGGCAACTTCGCTTCCTGAACTCGGTGTCTCAACCACTTCGGCGTTCTTTGACAGGACAGATATTGCACTGGGCAACGTGCTCGGTTCCAATGTCGCAAACATTGCACTCATTCTCGGAATATGCGCCCTGATCAGGCCGATAGAAATCGATAGAAGGGCAGTGGAGTTTGATGGGTTGTGGATGCTCATCTCTACAGCTGTTGTAGCACTTCTTATGTACGTTGGGGATTTCGGAAGAATTGAAGGTGTTATATCAATTTTGGTCTTCTTTGTATTTATCTACTTCTTGAGAAGAAACGAGAACAACAGCTCCAAGGCCGCTAAAAGTAATGAATCGATTTTATTTGACATCGTGGCATCGCTTGTTGCAGGAATTCTGGTTTGGATCGGAAGTTGGCTTGTTATGTACGGAATTGAAGGTTTTGCAGAGGCTTTTGGTGTCAATCCGATCTATCTTGCACTCACAGTAGTTGCCCTGGGGACTTCCCTTCCTGAGCTTGTTGTTTCAGTCTCCGCTCTGAGAAAGGGCATGAGGTCCATATCCGTTGGGAACTTGATAGGAAGTAACATGTTCAACCTCCTCATCGTTCTCGGGTTATCTTCAATAATTAGACCGATCCCTATATCGCCATCAATCCAAACATTTTACGTCCCAATGGTGATCTTAACCTCTGTTCTAGGAGTTGTATTCATGAGGACTGGTTGGGAGGCAAAGAGATGGGAGGGAGCCGTCCTACTTGGCCTCTACGTACTCTTTATATTCTTTATCTTCCAAGGATATTGAGATTTAAACCTCTTGCATAATTCAGTACTTCGGCAAATAAGTTATTTATCTATCCAATCTCTGATTTTTGATTAATTCAAAACTAAAACAAAAAGGGGATGGACATTGAAGAACATAGTTACTAAATTACATAATAGTTACCACAAGCTTTTTGCAAAGCATATAGACCTTAACATCAGAAATAACGCAGTATACTATGAAAAAGAAGTGTGATGCCCAGACAGAGGGTTCTATGACGTCAGCGTAGTAAATGTGTTGAAAAAATGTGGCATAAACGCATAAACTACTGTTTATAAAACACCGAGCTAAAGCCACCGGATCAGCAATATCTATAGTCAGATCCCAATTTTCCCGCATCCAAGACGTTATTTTGGGACGGTTAAGGGCTGAATACTCAGACAAAACAGAGATAGCTGTGCCATCAATTCTCGAGATTTGTGTTACTTGCCTAAGTAATGACTTAAAGAGAACGGTTTTGGGTTATATCATCCAAATAACGAAATTGTAGGAGAGAAAGCTAAAGACCTTGTTACTATATTTAAGCCTAATCGCAGTTTTAAGAAAGCAAGGATATGGAAGTAATAAGACCCGATAAAAATATGGTGGGATTCGGAACTCTGCGGTCGCCTATCAGCCCCCTTATCCTTCGGGTTATATAATAGAGCATATCTGGCTTCGTGCTTTCGACATACCTCCAAAATTCCTTGCCTTTGGCTCGGAACTTCGGATACACTCAAAAGATTATATGCAACCAGCATAATAGGTATAATTAAGAGGGTTTATAAGATGATAGGACATGGGGACGAGGAACAAAATGAAAAAATAATATACTTTTTTACGGGAACTGGAAACTCATTATGGTTGGCGCAAATAATTAAAAAAAATATTTTATCGAAAATGGTACCAATACCATCGACTTTAAATAATGAATCAATCTATATTCAGGAAGAAGTAATTGGAATCGTTACACCTGTGTATTATGGAGACCTACCGAATATTGTGAAGGGATTCCTTAATAAACTAAAAAATATAGAAAATAAGTATATTTTTCTTGTTGTTAATTACGGAGGAGGGGCAGGAGTTTCCGTATCAACAGCAAAAAAGCTTATCAAAAAGAATGGGGGGAATATCTCTGCAGTTTATAGCATACATATGCCACAGAATGCTTTTTTTAAACATTTTGAAAATTACCAGAGACTTTATTCTGAGGCAGAAGAGCTTTTAAAGCCGATAAATGCTATAACAGAAAAAAGAAAAAATGGAAGATTTACTACTAGTAGAGTGATGGATATTATGCAGGAGATTATATTCAGATTATTAAAATCTCAGTATAAAAAACACCTTATAAAACTTTCCGCTCTTGAAAAAAATGCTAAAGTAGAGGAAGCTATTTATAAAGCCGATAGAACATTTTCCATCAATAAAAAATGTAATGGTTGCGGCACATGTCAAGAAATATGCCCGGTTAATAATATAAAAATAATTAATGAAAAGCCGCAATGGCAGAATCGTTGTGAAAATTGTCTTGCATGTTATAATTGGTGTCCTCAAAAGGCAATTTATGGGCCTTTGGTAGAACATAATTATTACTACCATCACCCTATGATAAAGATGAAAGATTTGTTATATCAGAAGAAAGGTTTTATAGATTAAACCTCTTGTTTAATCCAGTTTATCCAAAATTATTCAATTCATTCACCTATCGATATTATCCCGAATTTTACAAGTCTCTCTACTTCTTTTTTAGGCAGATAGATGCCATTTACCTCATCAATTTTTGGGTTTGAGGGATCTACACCATACTTCTT
>JAXHUQ010000065.1:0-8982 GCA_034189535.1 Halobacteriota archaeon
TGAAGAGATCGATTATCATGATGAAGTAATATTTGTGAATCTCCCTGTAGCCACCAAACTCGACAAGGACATCGTAGTTTTTCTTAAGCCCTCTTGCCTTTCGTCTCCCTCTCTTCCCTGCCACCTGCATCAATTCTTCAAAGGCCTCTTGACGCTCTTTTACAGATTTCTCATAGATGGACTGGGGGTTAGTCTCTTCATCTTTGTTCAGGGACATTGCATGCAATTGTTCGAAAAACTCGGCAGGGTTCTCATATGTCCTGGGTGTTGCCAGATCAAGCTCTCTTGGGCAGCGGAACCCATATTTTTCCATGAACAAATCATATGCTTCAAGGAACTCTCGGGAAAACGATCTTTCAGTCATCTTTCTTTCGAACTCCTCACCTGAAGTGCACTCGGAGACTTCACTAAATTCCGAGAGTCTGTACATCTCAAGCCCCATCTCAAGTGTGATATTCTCCGGAAGTGCACGCTCAAGAAATACTACTTTCTCTTTAGTCTCTTCACTTTCACCCTTGAAGATCTTCCTTATATTTAGCCTCGAGTACTCGGCAGCGTATGTCATGGGGAGAGTGACATCTACAAGGAATGTAACGAACCTTTCGATGGTTCTTTTAGCTACCTCCTTTGAGGGAATATCCATCTTCTTAATCTCATCGAGATCTTTCATGTACCTCTCAGTCTCTTTATAATACAAATCCTTGTAAGAAACGTGGTCTTTATATGTCCCCCGCAACTTACGAAATATTCCAAGACCGCTCAAAAAAATATTGATCTTTACTCTTCCTAGGCCTCTTGGGGACCTCTTTAAAGCGTACTCCCTCTCATCCATATTTTCGATTATATCTGCTGCAATGGCATCTTGTGTGCGCCAATCGTTCAGAGTCCTCTTCCTTCCCAAAATCTTGTAACTGTTCATTATGTTTTCGTACATACGCCCCTCACAAGAGAAGTAAAGTTTATCCACTCCCATTAGACCTGTTGTGCCCAAAAGCTCACGAAACAGTACGGTCTGAATTGAGCTTAAGTAGTCTATACCCATATGTGACATCGGCTCTTGTATTCCCTGTTTCGAGAGGGTCACATCAAGATAAAGCCTCTTCTGCTCCCCTGGCTCAGTTATCATCTCTTCGGGTAGCGGTATATAAGCAGTGATCGGACGAGCCTGTAGTAGGTACAATCTTCCATCAGAAAAGGCCCATTCAATATCTATCGGCCTATTGTAATAGTCCTCAACCTTGACAAGCATATCTGTTAGTCTCTGAAGATCTTCATCTGTGAGGCTGAGAGTATCACCTCTTTTAGATGTATCCTCTGTAGTTCCACCATTAGGTGACAGCCATATCGAGCTCTCTTTAGTCCCAGTCTTCTTCTCAAGGACTTTACCTGATACTTTGTCAACTATGAATGTATCCGGCGAGACCAAACCTGATACGACCGATTCACCCAGTCCGAAGTTTGCATTTATCACCGCCTCATCGTAGCAGTTGTTTAGTGGGTTGAGGGAAAATGCGACACCAGAGGTTTCAGATGCTATCTGTTCCTGAACGATCACTGCAATCTTTGGCTCATCCACTGCAAAACCATGCTCTTTTTTGTACAAGAAGACACGTTCGTCAAGACAGGATGCAAATGAGCGGCGCAGTGCATCCTTTATGTTCTCTTCTTTTACTCCAAGGATGGTCTCGTAACCACCTGCAAATGATGCACCTTCAAGATCCTCTTCAGGAGATGATGAACGGACTGCAAAGAGAGCTGTCTTTACATCTATCTTCAGTGCTTCCATTGCTTGTGATAGGACCTTCTTTTGTGCATCACCTAGTTCAAGCCCCTCACAAATCGCCTTTACCTCATCACAGTTCTTCTTCAGTTCTTCCTCAGGGCCATTTAAGACCTGGGGCCATTCAGGTGATTCTTTTATGTATTTAAGCCACGGTTCAAAGAAGGCAACAGAGAGGACAAAACCTTGAGGGACAGGTAATCCTTCCCGCGTCATGAGTATCAGGGACGTCCCTTTTCCTCCAACAAGAGAAAGTTCTGGTTTTACCTCTGTTATGAATTGATATACTTCTTCCATTATTTTACCTCCTTATCCTTCTCTTCCAAATGGGCATCAAGGATCTTGATGACGCCAATTCCACCATCCATCTCTATCTCCTGGCCGTCTTTAAATTCAGTCGTAGCATCTATTATTCCTGAAATGCACGGCTTTGCATATTCACGGGCTACCACTGCACCATGCTGAAGTATCCCTCCGACCTCAAGGATGATGCCACCTGCATTAAGAAATAGTGGAGTCCATCCGGGATCAGTAGTCCGTGCAACGAGTATCTCGCCAGGAAGAACCGGCTTTTCATCAGGTGAATTTAGTACCTTCACCTTACCACGGACTATTCCTGGTGAGATGGGTTCACCAATAATTTCTCCAACTTTCGACTCCCTCTTCTCTGGGCGTATGATCTTTCCACGCGAATCTATGAACTGCGGGAAATGGCGGATATTCTTAATTTTATTATAAAACTGAGTATTATCATCCGCAATAGCGCGAAGGTCAATCGATGAATCCGTCGTTGCAAGATCGATAGTGTCTATCGTCAAATTAAAGATCTCTTCGGAGTGGTCAAGTCGATCACTCTCAACAAAAGATTCAGCTATCTCAAGAACACGATCTCTAAATAGGCTGGTCATCTTTATTATCATGTACTTGGGAAGTTCTCTATATCCGGAAAAGAGAACAAGAGTGTCATAATTCTTCTTTAGCTTCTTCTGCTTCCTCTTACTCATCTTTCCTGCGACCATGTATAGGTAATTAAAAGCCTCTTCTCTTCCCCTCATGCCATCTTCAAATATGGCTTTCGGATCTGCGTTTGTGCCTTTCGTATTAATCATACCTCGCAGTTGTTCGAATATCTTTTCTGGCTCTTCCGAGTACCTTGGTGTTGCAACGTCTAGCTCTTTTGGGCAGCGAAAACCATACGTCTCAATATAGTGATCCCAAGCTTTCAAGAACCCATCAGAAAAATCCTTATCCTCTAGCTTTTGTAAAAACTCATCCTCTGATTCACATCTTGCGATCTCCTCAAAACATGAAAGTTTGAAGAGATCAAGACCCATCTCAATGGTCACATTGTGAGGTAGACTCCTCTCAAGAAATGCCACCTTTTCTCTTATCTCGGGATCCTCCTTCTCGAATATCTTTTTTATCCGAGATCTTGACATCTCAGCTGCAATTGACAGTGGCATTGCCCTCAAGGTTATAAAGGGGGCCAATTTTGAAACGAGACCCAATAAGAAATCTTTAACCAAAATATTTTCATTTTTATCTTTCTCAATCCCCTCTAAATACTCCATCAGTTGATCCTTTTCTAAAATAAAAGTTTCATGGTATCTTTTGGGGTTTATAGAAGCTTTTGCCATGTTAACAATCAATCCAATGTTGCTGAGGAGTGTTTTTACCATAACCCCCCGGAGTCTCTTTGGGAGCTTCTTTGGGATATACTCCGACAGATCGCTATTCTTTAGTACATCTGAGAAGATCGCATCCTGCATCCCCCAAAGCTCAATCGATCTCTTCTTGCCCATCAGTTTGATCATATTCGAGATATTGGCGTATCCTCGACCTTCGAGTGTGATAAATATACCATCCTTTGCACCGAAGACATTTTCCGTACCCATGAGACACCTTGTGAATTCAATATTCTCAACTCTGAAAAAATCAGTCCCCAAAACGCTGAGTGCATCATGGATATCCAGTAACGTGTGGTCGTAATAGAGGTACTTTTGCACCCCTGGCTCAGTTATCATCTCTTCGGGTAGCGGTATATAAGCAGTGATCGGACGAGCCTGTAGTAGGTACAATCTTCCATCAGAAAAGGCCCATTCAATATCTATCGGCCTATTGTAATAGTCCTCAACCTTGACAAGCATATCTGTTAGTCTCTGAAGATCTTCATCTGTGAGGCTGAGAGTATCACCTCTTTTAGATGTATCCTCTGTAGTTCCACCATTAGGTGACAGCCATATCGAGCTCTCTTTAGTCCCAGTCTTCTTCTCAAGGACTTTACCTGATACTTTGTCAACTATGAATGTATCCGGCGAGACCAAACCTGATACGACCGATTCACCCAGTCCGAAGTTTGCATTTATCACCGCCTCATCGTAGCAGTTGTTTAGTGGGTTGAGGGAAAATGCGACACCAGAGGTTTCAGATGCTATCTGTTCCTGAACGATCACTGCAATCTTTGGCTCATCCACTGCAAAACCATGCTCTTTTTTGTACAAGAAGACACGTTCGTCAAGACAGGATGCAAATGAGCGGCGCAGTGCATCCTTTATGTTCTCTTCTTTTACTCCAAGGATGGTCTCGTAACCACCCGCAAATGATGCACCTTCAAGATCCTCTTCAGGAGATGATGAACGGACAGCAAAGAGAGTGGTACCTACATCAGCCTTCAGTGCTTCCATTGCCTGTGACAGGGCCTTCTTTTGTGCATCATTTAGTTCAAGTCTCTCACAAATCGCCTTTACCTCATCACAGTTCTTCTTCAGTTCTTCCTCAAGGCCATTTAAGACCTGGGCCCATTCAGGTGATTCTTTTATTAGCTCAAGCCACGGTTCAAAGAAAGCAATAGAGAGAACAAAACCTTGAGGGACAGGTAATCCTTCCCGCGTCATGAGTATCAGGGACGTCCCTTTTCCTCCAACAAGGGAAAGTTCTGGTTTTACCTCTGTTTTGAATAGGTAGACAAGTTCCATGAGACCTCACCATACCCCCGGTAGAAGCCGATATTTCACCTTTTTTGCATATTCGGAATATCCATCAAGCTCCAATTGGAGCGTTTTATCCTCCAGTGATGTTCGGATAATAAGTAAAAAAATCGCGATTCCTGCTGGTATAAGCCCGTATATGGAACCTATAACAAGCGGAAGTGACAGAACCAAAAGGATCATTCCAATATAGCCCGGATGTCTCACATATTTATATGGTCCTGTTGATACCACTTTATGGCCTCTATCCTTCTGAATTCTTACTAGCCCCTCAAAATGAGTATTTGAAAACATCGCCCATTGAATAAGAATATATGAAACTGTGTAAAGGCAGATGCCTACAAGTATATAACTACTATCGAGAGTAGACCATCCGAACCTGCCAACATCAAGCCCGACCACTACCGGTATAACGATTATAGTCACGAAGAAATACAAAAGTATCAGTTTTTTATCCCAGGACTTGGCACCTTCTTGAATCTCTCCTCTCTGATTGGCAAGCTCAGGAAGATACTTTACAAAAATTATCGTGCTAAAGATTACTGCTCCAAAAACATAAATGAAGTAAATCCATGCCCTGGGAATGTCTATATGGCCTGCTGAGGCAAATAAGAGTACTGCCTGTATCCCAAGCCATCTAAATTGCGAAATAAGGGCTTTTATTCCAGATCTACTCAATCCTGTTTCAACTTTATCCTCACTCATTTGAACCTTCCTCCCATCCGAGACCGTATTCTTTGAAGATTCCCGGCTTTGCCCCAAGTATCCTTTCTATGAAATCAATTGCGGCAGAATACCTCTCTTCGGGACTCCCTAGTATTTCCTCAAGGCCAAAAGTTCTCTCGAAGAGGACAATGTTAGAATTGATGATTACGAGTGCTGCTTCCATTGGGTGCTTCGTATCAAAGATCCCTTCATGAACTCCTTCTTTTATTATCCTCTCGAATAGGGGAATCATAACAGGAGGTATTGCGTTTTCGAATTTCAGATGTAGGTGCGCATTCCTATCTTCATGAATGTAGTCAAAAAGGTTCTTTCTATCTTCATTGAAGCCCGAAAGAAATGTTGAAAGTCCTACTATCTTATCCATCGCGCTCAGATCATCTCTTGCAGCGATAGCTTCCAAACCGACTCGTATCTCTTCTATATGCCTATCTATAACAGAATTGAGGACATTTTCCTTGGATTTGAAATAGTAATAGAAGGTACCCTGAGCAACACCAACCGTCTTAACGATGTCGGATACAGCCGTCTGTTCATATCCTTTTTCAAGAAACAATTCCTCCGCTATATCTATTATCTCATTGCGCCTTTCATCGGGATCTTTTACAGTTCGAGGCATCGATTGAATCACCATCAATTATCTTACTGACTGACTGTCAATCAGTAATATGTTTTTGAAAGTATAAATATTTTATGTTGAGACGTGAAAAATCTCCGATAATGCCGCATAAATATCGATATTCTTTGACTAAATTATCAAAAAATGGATGTCACAAGGTCAATTATATATTGGCATATTATTGGCCTATTTGCGAGTGCATAAGGTTAATATGTATAAATACCATGATTAAAGGCCAGGAGAGGATTTTGGTTGAAGATAGAACATATACTCTATGGGGTGGGAAGTTTCTCTGCGATATGTGCAGTGATTTATTTCACAATGGAATATATAGCTTATCTGAGCTATCTTGAGAAGGTATCCATTCTGACTTTTCTAACTGTTCTTTTCCTAGCTTTAGGGTACCACTTCAGAGAGGAGGCTGATTAGATTGAGTTTTTTGGAAGTTATGTGGGTACTTTTCATACCAATTTTTTTGATTGGATGGGCAGTCATAAGATCGGGGTTGACCATCTCAAATATTTTTTTCGGACTTGGAAGTTTCACAGCCGTTGTGACGATACTCTATGTGGTTACTGAGGGTGATATCCCTAGTTGGATGAAAGTTATTTTGCTATTTTTTATATCATCTGTTGCAATAGGGATAGGTTATTATATAAGTAGAGGAGATGAGTCTGAAGAAGGATCTAAAGGGGTTATTTCAGAGACTAAAGAAGATACTGATGAAGGGTAGATGAGTATTATCTTGATTGTGTTTTGATAACATTTAACTATCGTCAATTTAAAAATAAGGATAACTTGAATGGTGAAAAACGGCTTTTATTAAACATGATCTCTTCAACAATATAGAGATATTACAAAAATAAGATGGTTTCTTCGAAACATTTAATAATAATGTATTTTACACACATTGCTATGATCAAAGATGCAGTTATTAGGACTCTTATATTATGTCTCATCGTATTTTCAGTAGTATCCATATCCGGCTGTTCAGAAACTACCGATGAAGCCACAGAAACACTGCCTGAAGACGTGATAATAACAAATACATCTCCTATAATTATAACGGAGGGTAAATCAGATAAAATAACAGTTAATGTTGCAAATAATGGATCCGGAACTCTGGAAGGTTTAAAAATTCAATCTCTGAGTGGTTTTGGAATAGGCTCAAACGGAGCTATAAATGTGCCTGGGAAAGTATTGGGCGAGGACAAACCTACAACTCTACTATCGGCTGTAGTCATGGCTCCTGGTTTTAAAGATGTATCTCCAAATTCGACCCTGACGCTTACCTACAAATCCAATGGGGATAAGGTGAAGAAGGTTGAAGTTCCCGTGAAGGTTCTTCCGAATGCAAAGCTTCAGTATGTTGGTTTTGCAGCGACCGAAGATCGCATCAGAATGGATCATGATGAGAAGATCACAACAAAAAAAGCCGGGACGATTTATGTAACGTTTTCTGTAAAAAATGAGGGTCAAACAACAATTGATCCAGATACGCTAAAAGTAGTGGTTGATGTAAAAGAGGACAGCATGGGACAGGACAATGAAATGGTAATAAGTAATGGTATGGCACGGAATGGAACTTCGTACACGTTATCAGTCCCGATCACCGTTCCGGATACCGCACCAAACGGTGAAACAGATGTTGAAGTCAAACTACTGACAGGTTTGGGGCATGATTTATTGGACAGTAAAATGTTAACCCTGGTTGCCAAGTTGTAACTGAAAATGAGGGTGGTGAATTGACCCCCTCTCATATTATTTCTTAATTGAGGTGTTATGGTGGAGAATAGAGGTAAAAGTGGTTTTCTGATTCTGTTAATTATTATAACAGGGGTTTTTCTATCCGTAACTCTCTATTTCAATGATGTGGGAACACTTGATATATCCCATATTGATGCATCAGCGACCTTTTTTCAAGACAGGACTGAGCTTCTCGTACAACCAGTTTTAAGAAATACAAGGGGAAGTGATAGTGGTTCTATTATCCTCGAAATTACCGTAGAAGATCAAAGGAATAGACAGGTCTTGGGGGAGGGTAATTCTTCTATTGGGTATGTTAAGGCAAAGCATAATCAGACTGCAAATATCTTCGTACCCATGAGTGGTGAGGTTACAGGCAGGTACTATGTAGAGATCCGTCTCATCGAAGAGGGAGAATTTTTAGCTACACGTTCTGCTTATATTGATATAGCAGAACCAAGCGTCGTTACTGAAGAATCAGACCTCAAATTCGGTGGTTTGGATCTATTTATAAATAAGATCTCGAAGGTCGACGCGAGAGTCTTACTTACTCCACGCATTAAAAATGATGGTGGTAATTCAGGCGTTGTAACTTTAAATCTTGAGTTAAAAGATGTAAATAGTGGACTGCTGATTCAGAAGGGTGGTGCAAATCTCGGCGTCGTTAAGGGGGGTGAGGCTGCTTCTTTTAAGTTTGACTATGATGTACCCGACAACAAGAGCTACAACGCAATCATCGAAGTCTTTGAAGATGGAAAAAGCCTTATCATAGGGCGAGTAACAGAGCCAATTAACCTTTCAGAGCTACCAAAAGAAAAGCTTCTGCAACTTTACATAATCGAGGATAAAAGACCCCCGGAACCACTATCACCTTATGTTAAAAGTAATACTGATGTTGAATACACCCCCCCAGAATTTGAAAGTCAAACTCCAGGATTTGAGACCATCTTAGCTGTTCTAGGAATACTGGCTGCGTCTTTTGTGAGGAGGAGAAGATAACTTAAACTCAACTCCCATCCTCGCCAAGTGCAAGCGCATTAAGTGGACATCCATACACACAGACTCCACACCTGATACACTTCTCAACATCAGTTGATACGCTCCAGTCTTCTTCATACAAAAAGACA
>JAXHUQ010000066.1:0-8648 GCA_034189535.1 Halobacteriota archaeon
AACTCCGATAGCAGTGGCCTCTGGCAGGATCAACCAGTGTTGATTTTCTGCATGCACAATTGATGAAACACTACCAATCGAAATAGCCGAATTGCTAGGACTTATGTCAGACATGAAATTCCTTCTTGTCTCCATCAGTTGTATCGTGGTTTTGAAAAGGCGCCCTCAGTATAATTGGAGATATCCAACTTGAGTTCACGCCGATAGGAATGGCCACGACCTTTTATTCCTTAGAAACTTATAATCATATCCAATGCACATGAGGCACTTGATATTTATTACATTGCACGTAGCACACTTGTGCTAAGCACAGCCTAAATGGAACTTACGAGGTATTAAGATTTGCGGTTTGGCAACCATTTACGGTTTCACCTTTTTGACCTTTGAATGAGTATGAAACTGTGGAAAAAGCCCATTAACAGTATCTTCCGAGTATCGAGATCCGATTAATTCCCTCAACTCATATTCGTACTCAGGCCCGTCGGTTAAATGACCTTCAGTCTCTTCAATTTCAAAGAATCTATCCACTAATGTATTTAATGTTCTTCTCCCATAACCACCCAAAGGTTGGATATACGAAACACCATACCTATCTTCAATACTTCTGATTTCTCCGAGAGTGAGAACCGGGGTCTTATCTTCTCTTCTGCACCCATCTGCAATCATCTCAGAACCCGGCAGTCTAGCAACGCCTTCAAGAGCGCTTTTATGAACCATGGTGATTCCGCCCCTTGCATGCCCATCGTTTATGATCCGATCAACCGCATCTTCAATGATCGAACGCTCAAGGTTTACAACCCTAAAGGGATATCCCAACAGACCTGCAACCTCTTCTGCCATCTTCCAGTTGTCAAGGATACCAAACGTACATGCCACAAGCTCAACATTAAAATAATTTGAAAGCATCAATGCCGCAAGAGAACTATCCCTCCCACCACTGAAAAGGACTCTTACATTTTGCATCTTTTATCTTCTTTGAATCTTGATATCTCTTTTCTTTGGTGTCAACTGGGCAAGTATTGTCTTGAGTTGCTCATCATCAAGGGCAGCTCTTAACCTACCCGATTGTGCAAGAGCAATTAATTGGGCCTCAACCTGCTCTACAAACTCCGGTTTTGCCATGCGTAAGCTATTCAGTCTCTCTCTTGCCTCAGGGGTTAATATTTGCCTCATAGCATCCTTTTTTTGGGCTTCAAACTCTTTTCTTGCTTCATCCTCTCTTGATGCTTGACCCTGCGCCTGCGCCATTTCCTCCATTCTCTTCCTTCTCAATGCTTCTAATTCATCTTCAGACATCAGAGTAATCCATTATATTCCGTCAGTATTATCTTTTTCTATTGAAGGAAGATGTGTGAAGACAAAGAGTTAATTTTAGGTATAAAAGATGAAATTCTGTTATGTGTTCCGGACAATTTTCGTAATCGATTTACATGATGGGTATGTTGTACACGCTCTTAAGGGGGATCGGGAGAAGTACAAGCAGATCCATCACTTCAGTAGACTTGTGAACACATCCGAACCAATTGAGATAATCGATTCTCTGCAACCCGATGAAATATATATTGCAGATCTGAATAGGCTCAACGAGGATGGGGATAACAGGGAGGTAATTGAAGAGTTGTCGAGATCTTGCAAAGTAATGCTCGATTGGGGTGTTAAGAGTATTGAGGACCTGAAAGACGCACCTAAGTTGGTTGAAGGTAATATAATAGTTGGAACAGAGACTTCCTCAATAGAGCTAATTAAAGAGGCATCGGAATATGGAATTACTGTTAGCCTCGACATCAAAGATGGTAATCTTATTTCACAAAGCAAAAGACATGACTGCTCACCAATTGATTTTGTAAAGAGGTTGAATGAGGCTGATCTTGTTGATCTGATAATACTAAACATGAGTTCAATCGGAACCAAGGATGGAATAGACATCGAATTTCTCAAGAAGATAAGAGAAGCGTCAAAACACAACCTCATATTGGGTGGGGGAATTAAGGAAGCTGGTGAACTTAAAGAGCTGGAAAAGATCGGATTTTCCGGAGCCTTAGTCGCAACTGCAATTCATGATAAATCGATACCTTTAGAGATTTTACGGAGGAACTGAGATTGGTTAAGAGAATACTTGCGCTTGGTGGAGATGGTATTGGACCTGAAGTCATTGATGCTACCGTCTTTATACTGGAAGGGATGGGGATTTCATCTCTTGGAATTGTGAGGGAATTTGTCGGAGAGGAGGCGTTTAAAGAGGATAAACCTGCTTTTTCCGAAGAGGTAAGAGAACAGATCGACGGGAGTGATGCCGTCATCTTCGGGGCGACCGGCGGAACAGCATCCCAATGTCTACAATATCTCAGGTGGGGACTCGGCAACTTCGCAAATGTCAGACCGGTCAAATACTATGAAGGGGTAAGAACTCCTCTAAAAGATCCGGAAGGTATAGATTTCGTCTTCGTAAGAGAGAACCTAGAAGGTATGTACGCATGCATGGGAAGAGAAGGCAAGATCGAAGAGCTTCTCAAAGGAGGATTGATCGGTGAGGATGAATTCGATATGTACGGTCAAAATGCGTTTTATGGTGCGAGAGTGATATCCGAGAGAGGATCAGAGAGGGTCGGAAGATTCGCCTGTGAGCTGGCGATGAGGCGGAAGAGATGTGGCGGCAAGGGAAAACTCACTATCATTCATAAATCCAATGTCCTTAAAATGCAGGACGGCCTCTTCAAGGATACAATATATCGGGTGGCGGGTGAGGATTTTTCTGAGCTTGAGGTTGATGATTATTACGTAGACAATATGGCACGGATGTTGGTCAGATACCCAAAGGAGTTCGACGTAGTTGTGATACCCAATATGATGGGTGACATACTCACGGATCTATCCGCTGAGCTTGTTGGAGGTCTAGGGATATCATCTTCAGGCCTCTTTGGTGGGAGGGTACCTTACTTTGAACCTATCCACGGTTCCGCACCAAAATACGCAGGCTCCGGAGTAGCAAATCCCATTGCAACGATACTTTCATCGGTTATGATGCTTGAGTACCTTGGATTTGAGAAGGAAGCAGAATGCCTAGAGGGCGCCGTTGCTTCCCTGATCTTAGAAGCAAGAGATCCTGAAGAGAATTGGAGATTCCTTCCCAGAGATCTTGTTTCAGAGCAGGCAAGAATTGATGGAAGATATGCAAAGACGATGCAAGTCGCTGAGGAGATATTGAAACGAGTATAAATGACGATGGAAAAGATATCTTTTGTAAGTGATGGAGTGGTGCTTGAAGGTTGTTTTTGCACACCGCAAGGTAGAACTGAAGAGGGAGTTAAAACAATATGCGTAACCCACGGACTTCCTTTTGAGCCTAAACCGATCGAGGAAAAGGGATATCCTGATCTCGCATCCAACTTATGCAAAAAAGGTTTTTCATCACTAGTCTTCAATTTCAGGGGAACGAGTAAGTTCGAAGGAGAATTTGGCTTCCTCGAATGGGCAGAAGACTTATCTACTGCAATCAATTATCTTCTTGAGGAAAAGAATGTCGATCCTAATAAATTGATTGTACTTGGTTTCAGCGCCGGCGCCATGGTATCCTGCTATCTGGCGGCCCGTGACGATAGAATGAAAGGTGTTATCCTCTGCTGTTGCCCGGATAGAATTGATAAGAATGTTTTCAGGGCTTCGCTTGATATGGGAAAAGTTTCAGGAACCATTAAATTTGAAGATAAAAATAGAGTTCTTATCGGGCTAGAAGAAGTGACTCCGACAAAATGGATAGATAAGATAAAAGTACCACTACTCATCGTTCATGGAAGAAAAGACCCTATTGCGAGTATTGATGGTGCAGAGAAGTTATTTAAGCTAGCAAATACTCAAAAAACGATAAATATAATAGAAGGAGCAGGTCACCAACTTAGACAAAGTGAAGAGGCTATTAATGCCATTTTTGAATGGATTAAAGCTTTTTAATCAGTTTCCAAAGAATAATAACAACATAAATGAAAGGTTGGTGAGTTTGTCACCAAAATGTTTATATAAGATAACAATGCAGATTATACTCTATATCAACTCTATATAGGGTTAACTTAGGGTTAATATGCCGAGAAAGAACCAGATTAGTGTGAGACTTGACGAAGTCCATCTTCAGATCATCGATGGGTTGCAACCCCACTTCGGGAACAGTCGCCCGGAAGTCATAAGGAATCTGATAGTTGACTGGATCACATACAATATTGGCAGCGAAAATATAGAGAAGCTCCAGGATATTGGGGCAATAAAATTAAAAAAATCCGAATCGGAGTAGGATACTTTGAGGGGGTGAGTATATATGCATTCGATAGTTGAAAATGCAATGAAATATTCGGAAGAAGAAAGGCAGAAAAGAGAGAACGCTGAGTTGGAACTGGGGCTAGAAGAGTTTGGACAACCAAGGATAGTAATAGTCGGATGTGGTGGAGCGGGAAATAACACCATAAACCGCTTGAGCCATGTTGGTGTAGAAGGGGCAGATACAATAGCTGTTAATACTGATAAACAACATCTGGATGTTATAAGCGCAGATAAGAAGATATTGGTTGGAAAATCACTTACCAAGGGACTTGGTGCCGGTGGTTTCCCTGAAGTCGGTAAGAGAGCAGCCGAACTTGCCAGAGGGACTCTTGAAGATGTCCTAAAGGACGCAGACCTAGTCTTTGTGACAGCGGGAATGGGTGGTGGAACCGGTACAGGAGCCGCACCGGTCGTTGCAGATGTCGCTAAAGAACAGGGTGCCATAGTGGTTGGAATGGTCTCGTCACCTTTCCGAGTAGAGAGGGCACGCACCGTATCGGCTGAAGAAGGACTTGAAGATCTTAGACGTGCAGCGGATACTGTGATTGTTTTAGACAATAACAAGCTTCTTGACTATGTACCGAACCTTCCGATCGAGGAGGCATTCTCTGTGATGGATCAGATGATAGCAGAGACGGTCAAGGGTATTTCTGAGACGATAACGCAACCATCGCTTATTAACCTCGACTACGCTGACATAAAAACAGTCATGAGCTGTGGTGGTGTAGCTGTGATGCTCGTCGGAGAGACTAAGAGCAGGGATAAATCAGAAGATGTCGTGAGGGCTGCTTTGAGCCATCCTTTACTGGATGTCGATTACCGCGGAGCAACAGGGAGTCTAATCCACATCACAGGTGGACCTGACCTGTCACTTAGAGAGGCCGAAGAGATTGCAACGTCCCTTACATACGAGCTTGATCCACGTGCCAATGTTATTTGGGGCGCAAGGATAGACAAGGAGTATGAAGGAAGAGTCAGAGTAATGGCAGTAATGACAGGTGTTAGGTCTGCCCAGATACTCGGACCAAGCGGAATGGAGAAAGACTTAAATAGGAGTGCTCCTCAAAGTAGGGGTGTAAGTACTCCGTCGAGGTACTTCGAAGACAGATCTTCAAAGATCGACGTAATTCCATTCTAAATAAGGGGCGGTTAATGCCAACGATTTCCGAGGCACTGGAGAAAGTACTGGACGAATTATTGACTACCAATGGGGGCATCGAAGCCTCCGCCCTAGTTTCACGAGACGGTCTATTGATGGCCTCGAATGTAGGGGGTGATCTTCGTCCGGAGACTTTTGCAGCATTAGGTGCCTCGATATCTAATGTTGCAGAGAGTGCGCTCGCCAAATTGAATAAAGGGGCAGTCAATCGCATCATAGTAGAGACAAAAGACGGCAACATAATCACTGAGAGCGTAGATACTAAAGCACTACTGGTTACCTTAACGAAGAGGGGTCCTTCTGAGTTAAGGCCAATTCTTTCAGATATTGAGAAAGCTGCAAATAAGGTCAAAAAGACGTTGTGAGATAGCAATAATATATTTTCTTTCGTTTTAATGATACTTGAGAGAGAAGAGTTGGAAGCAATAGGTGAGATAGTTGCATCAAGATTCTTCATTAACGAGGGTTGGAAGTTCTCCAGTTTGAGGGATATTGAGAGGATAACAGGTACACTCGACGATCTGGATGAACAGTACAACAGATATCCACAGATGGGAAGAGACTGGTACGTCTCAAACTCGGCGAATAAGCGACTTCATATGTGTGAGACGTGGAGGGATCTTGAGCGGCTAGTAAGTTTTTTGAATGGCTCAGGAGATGTCTTTGATTTCATCTTAAGAATAGATGGAAGGGGCATCATCTTCAGTATGATATTGACAAAAGGCGAAGAGATGAGTCCTGAGCAACTAAATGCCATAAAAGATGCAAGAATGGCAGGTTACTCAGCCTATATATTTGAAGTTGAGATACCGGGCGAGATAGAATTTGAACTGGTTCAAGCAACAGGAGCCTATCAGATAAAAAGACAAGTCTAAGACGAGATCGCTAGTTTTTGTAGTAGTTCCAGCTTTCTCTCTTCAAGTTCTTCATACCTCAATCTATCAACTCCTGTAATAACCTCATATTTCATTTTGAGTCGATCTATCATAGCATCCACAGCAAGTAGTTCTTCTATGATAGTGTCATTTCTCCGCATTAACGTCTGCATATATACAGATCTTTTAGTACAGATAGATATAGGTTATGTTCACAGAATAATTTGACATGATCACAAAATGGTGAAAAAGCTTATGTCAGCTTTCAGAAGAAAGGTTATTAATTGTTGGGTTAGTAAAATCTGATCACATGGTATTAAGCAGAGAAAATATCCTAATAGAGGCGTTACCTTATATTCGCGAATTTCATAAATCAATACTGGTCATAAAGGTTGGTGGAAAGGCGCTTATTGATCCGCAAACTATGGATGATATTGTACAAGACGTAGTATTGCTACGTTACGTTGGAGTATACCCCATAATAGTACATGGAGGTGGATCCGAGATTACACTTAAGATGGAGCAAATGGGAAAGAAACCTGAGTTCGTTGCTGGATTAAGGATCACAGATCACGAGACTCTTGAGATAGCACAGATGGTCTTGGTTGGAAATGTCAATCACAAGCTTGTTTCTCTTATAGGCAAACACGGCGGTAATGGAATAGGCCTATCCGGAAAAGACGGAAGACTAATCCTTGCAAAGAAGAAAAAACCACAAAAGGTTCTTTTAGAAGGAGAAGAACTGGATGTGGACCTTGGATGGGTAGGAGACGTCAGAAACATAAATCCTGAACTTTTATACCTGGCTAGCGAGAATGGCTATATCCCGGTAATATCTCCGATAGCGGTAGATGAGGCCGGCAACAGCTTCAACGTCAATGCAGATATCGCTGCAGGATACATCGCTGCTGCACTGAAAGCCAAGAAGTTGATAATGCTCACGGATGTTTTAGGGGTATTAAGAGATCAGTCTGACCTGGATAGTCTAATATCAAAGATACATGTTGATGAGGTACACGAACTTGAAGAAGATGGAATAATAAAAGGAGGTATGACTCCGAAGATTGAAGCCTGTGTTAAAGCGGTGGAATCGGGAGTAGAGAAGGCCCATATAATCAATGCCATGGTTCCTCATTCAATACTTCTGGAACTCTTCACTGATGAAGGGATCGGAAGCATGGTATACAAGTGAAGTGTAGTTTAAACTAAAATTTAACATATCCTCGGAACAGGATCTCCAACCGGGGTCTCGATTATCCTCTTACCCCCGACACGGGTCTTCATAACCACTCCATTGACATCTCCTGTTGCAACCCCTATGATCCGAGCGTCTCTTCCTTCTTCTGTAGCCTTAACAACCTCAAGAACCTCGTCTGCCTTCTCTTTTATCACACCCATGACAACCTTTCCTTCGTTTCCGATCTCAAGGGGGTCGAGTCCTAGCATCTCACAAGCTGAGATGACCGGCTTCCTCAATGGTACATTTTCTTCTTCGATCATTATTCCAACGCCGGATTTCTCACTGATCTCATTGAGCGTGTTTGAAAGACCGCCTCTAGTTGGGTCTTTCATCACTGTTACCCCACCAACCTTCAATGCTTCAGCTATCATCTTGTTGAGGGGGGCAACATCTGACTCGACTTCGCTCTCAAAGCCATATCCTTCCCTAAAAGAGAGGAGCGATACTCCATGATCGCCAACAGTACCGGAGACAATTACCATATCACCCCTCCTTAGGTTGGAATCTCTAATCCAGCGCTCACCAAACTCTCGGTATCTCTCGACTTCCCTTATATTATCTTCCAATAATTCTGATCTGAGGCCAATTGCGGATGTTGTAACAAGCATTCCTTCGATCCCGCCACCTTCGACAACCTTTGTATCACCTGTGATTATTGGTACCTCTGCTTTTTCACAACATTTTTTCATGCTCTTAAGTATCCTCTCAAGATCCTCTACAAGAAAACCCTCTTCAATGATAAAGGCAGAAGATAGGGCAATAGGATCGGCACCCATCACTGAGATGTCATTTACCGTACCACTTACTGATAAGCTTCCTATGTCTCCACCAGGAAAGAAGAGCGGCTTTACAGTATGCGAATCAATAGTGAAAACTATGTCACTAACTACAGATGAATCGTCGAGTGAACTCAGAGGTATCTCAATGTCCGAGCCAAAATTACCGAAATCAAACTGGTTGAGAATCAGATCTTTGATCAGTCCCTGCATCACTTCTCCGCCGGCACCATGAGCAAGGGTAATATGGTTCTTCTTCATAACAATCAATTCTTCAGATCGTTAATAAC
>JAXHUQ010000067.1:0-8634 GCA_034189535.1 Halobacteriota archaeon
TCTTCTTTTACCTTGGTCCAGGATTTTGCCTCATCCGGCGTAGCACCGGAAAGCCCTCCACTATCGGGCCTATCGGTTGTTATCTGGATGAAGTAATCGAAACCACCCTTCATACTGACTAGCATAGATTGGAGTATAAAATTCTTAGGAACCCCTCCTCCAAGTATTATCACACCCGTCTTTTCGGCATTGTAACAGATATCTATTATATCCTTGAGATCATCAAATACATCCACATTCAGCTCGTTTGTCTGTTTGTAAAGCCAGGTATTCAGACCTATTATCGAATCTGATATTGCAGGACAGAATATCGGAACATCACAATCGAAGGCGCTCCGAAGAATAGAGTCCGGATCATCTACACTCTTGCCTATCTCGGCGGTAAACTCACGGATCGTGAACCTATGGTCCATCTTATCAAGGACAGCAAGCATATGCTCTTCCATCTCGGTAAAATGTTGCTCAGGTAAAAAGACATCAAATATTCTATTTATCTGACGGTCTCTCAACTCAAGATCGTCAACCTTATCCGATCCCCTATAATGGTGGCCACCAAGCGATTCTATGAGATCATGAACCAGATTTGCTCCAGTCGTTACAAGTACGTCGATGTATCCGTCTCTTATCATGTCACTTACTATCCGTCGCATCCCTGCCGGAACCATCGCACCCGAAAGCCCAAAAAATTTCGTTGCACCTTCATTTACCATCTCTTCATAAACGTCCACTGCCTCTGCAATTCTTCCGGCACCAAATCCACATCCGCTCATTGCGTTGATGAGTTCATCCGCATTCATTCCCGCGGTTATCCTGGCATGTTCAATCTCTCTTACTGGAAAATCGTCGTTCATCTTTGACCTCGTTGTAGATAGCCAGTTTCTATTCCAACTCCTTTTAGACTTTCTGTTGTGATCAACATACCATAAGATATTAAAAGAATAAATTAAGATCTAAAATGGTATTAATGTTAAAAATATATATAATAAACAGATAATAACAGTTTTATAGTGAATAAGAGTGAGGAATTAGTTTGTGTCGATGATTTTAGCATTGCGGTGTGATTGTATTAAAATAAAAAGCCACATCTGGCGAGTAATTCAAAAAATTTTATATTTATTGCTCTATTTTACCAAAAACTTTATAGCCACTTTCGCATAATACTAGGATATCGTGGTTTAACCAAGAGGTATCTTATCATAGAGGTGTGATTGATATTTCAGGTGGCGGAGGTGATTTATGGGTTGTTTGTTCATTTTTAAGTGCATAAGATCTATTTCAGTTGCGCATTTGCGGCTAATATTTTGTAAATTTTATTTTTTGTTATTTTAAGAGGTGAATAATTAATGGATATTAAAGAATGTTTAAAATCAAGTATCAATTTTATTATTAGATCTCCTATCGTTTTTTCAACCAGTTTCTCAACCAAATTCTTGGGCTTAAGTACCTTATCTCCAAGCATGACAGTCAAGAGTTCGACAAATGATGGTAAGGCCCTGAAAGGAACAGTGGGAATTTGGCTCCGGTGATCGGATGAAGGCTGTTCTTTTATACCCGGAAAATTTTATTAAAGTCTTGAAGGCTCCTCCGTACTCCCTCCTGGCACCTGCAAAGGCAATTTTGGACGCCGGACATGATGTCACCCTGTTAGATGCCAGATTTGACGATGATTTAAAAAAGCTTGACTCGGAACTCTCGGACGCAGATCTACTATGTGTGAGTGCTATGACAGATAGCCAATATGCAACCTCTATTGAGGCCATGAGAGCGGCATCGGAATATGGGTGTAAGATCGCCCTCATAGGTGTATTTTCAACCTTCAACAGAGAAATTTTACTAAATAGCTACATCATGGACTTCATCGTCTCTGGAGATGCCAGTAAGACATTGGCAGAATGTATGACAAAGGATTATCGAAAAGTTCCAGGTACCTCATACATTGCTTACGGAGAGCATGTAGACAATCCGCTTACGGATACATCCGGCGATCATGGATTACTACCACTCCCATGGCACCTTATAAAACCGGAGAGGTATGTCGAAGATTACAAAGGAATGAAGATATACAGATACGCAACTAGCGGTGGGTGTCCCAACAGGTGTGCTTATTGTTATCAGAAAAATTTCTGGAAGTGTGGATGGGTAGGACCATCCCAAGATAAAGTCCTTGAGGACATTGACTTATTAACAGAGAAAGTGAACTTGGACGCAATTTACTTTTTTGATGACAATATCATGGCAGAAAGAGAGAGGGCTTTTGATATCTTCGATGGACTTTATAATCGAGACATTATGTGGAGCTGTATGACCAGAGCAGACAACTTAGATAGGGATTTCGTAGAAAAGATGTCTCATACGGGATGCTATAAGATCTGTGTCTACTCTGAGAGCGGATCCCAGAAGACGCTCGATTCGATGAAGGCCGATTTTGATGTGGTCGATTCTGCTAGGGCAGCTATGCTCTTGGGAGTGTACGGTATCAAATCTGAGTTTTACTTCATGATAGGTTATCTTGGCGAGACGATGGACGATGTATCAGAGACAATCGAACTAAAAGAGCATGTTGAGCGTATCTGCGATGCGGATACAATTATTAAGGTGACTTTCCCGCTCTTTGGTACCGAGTATTATAATCAAGCTTACGACGCCGGTTTTAGAAGAAAAAGCGATATTGTTACAATGTGTGCCGAAGATCAACCGTCCAGCTTTCCCAAACTTCCGTGGTTCACACCGGAAGATAACAGAAAGATTCGATATATATCACTACTGAGCGAACTTGTTTATCTGCATAAAACATCATCATCGAAGTTACCTATGTTACAACAACTGATACTACATTCTCTTGCGCCGGCCTTAGAATACCATATGAAGCATAAGATGTGGGATCATCCGATAGAGATTGGGCCTTTACAGCGCCTGACTGAGTTCAACCACAAAAAAGTCATGGAGGGACTGCTTACAGAAGTTGTAAAAATCCGATAGGCTTAGTGCAGCGTTCTCAAATATAATTTCCCGTCATATTTATAACCCATTAGCTATCTTCTTACTCTGGGGTATAAAATTGTACAAGATGATGCGGGTAGCTATGGTATTATCACTATTATCACTTTTGTTTTTATCAGTTGGGTTTGCATCTGCAACTTCTTATGATGAGCAGATTCTCTATCATGAGGACTATGCCGATGATATATGGGTGATGAATCCTGACGGATCGGGAAAAGTAAGATTATTAGAACATGGGTGGTTTGTTGAGGTATCTACCGATTGTAATAAGATTGTATTCTGCGACTATTACAACAACGGGATATGGGTTATGGATGCCGATGGAAGCAATAAAGAGAGGCTGACAAGAGTGGGAGGGGGACCAACTTGGTCACAGGACATGAATAGAATCGCTTATTTTATTGGTGAGCGAAATGGCCTTACTAGGACTCTGTGGGTGATGGATGCAGATGGGGAAAACAAAGAGGACATAACTAAGAGAAAAGGAAGTTTTCCGGACTGGTCCCCTGATGGCGAATGGATACTATACCATGGCGAGGTTAATACAGGTATATGGATAATAAAACCGGACGGATCTGAAAATAAGTTGCTTTTTGAAGATGGAGGTTATCCTGTATGGTCGCATGATGGAAAGAAGATAGCATATGTTTCTTTGGACGATTGGTGCATATATACGATGGATGCCGATGGAAGCAACAAGAATAAGGTATCTGAGACCAAGGGGATCCATCCTGCATGGTCTTGTGATGATGAAAGGATTGCCTTTGAGGATCTTGATAACGAGAAAGGCATCTGGATTGTAAATGATGATGGTACCGAGGAGACCTTGATAAGTGAAGTAGGACATGCCCCTGACTTCAAATGTTGTCCATCAGTTGTGACTCCTTCGCCCACGCCTGAGCCAGAAGAGAAGTGTCCCGAAGATTGTGTCTGTGTTATTCCTGCTGATGCTCTTAGACTCGGACTAGTAATGTGTGATGATAATATTAGCTGCGGTGTAAATGAAGATGGTATTGAGATGTTCTGTTATGGAAGACCTATTGTACCTGAAGAATGCTCAGAAGATTGCATCTGTCTCACGCCTAATGAGGCTGAAAAGCTAGGACTTGAATTGTGCGGCGATAAAAAGACAATCTGCGGTGTAGACGAAAACGGTACTGAGATGTTCTGCTACATACCACTTGAGGAAGAAGAACCAGTTGAATGCCCCGAAGATTGCGAGTGCCTCATACCTGAAGAGGCGTCAGAAAAAGGCTATCTCCTCTGTAATATGGAGATGATAAAATGTGGAAGATCTGCTGAAGGTGAAGCGATGTACTGCTTCGAACCTGGTAAAGATGAAGATGACGAGGATGATGGATCAAAAGATTTCAATATCACTATAAGCCCCGATTTCGCTGAAGTTTCACCGGGGAATAAAGTTGAGTATGTATTTTTGATAACTCCGATAAATGGGTTCGATGATCCGGTCGATCTGAAGCTTCACTTTGAGACCCCGACTTACAATGCCACTTATGAGCTTGCTACACAGTATCCACCGTACGAAGAATACAGGTACACAGTGACAATACCAGCCAACGTCTCAGGTACTACGGCAATTGGAACTGTTACTGCTACTGCCGGTGATCTTACACATATTGCTACAACCGAAGCAAAAGTCACTCCCGGATTTGGTGCATTAATGGCGATGGTTGGAGTGATCTTTATTGCATATGCTATGAGAAGGAAGGTATAAGCTTTTTCCTTCATTTTGTAGTAACATCATCTCAAAAAATAAATGTGAAGGAAGAGGTTTAATAAGGTTTAATGCTAAGAGATGATCGGGGTGTGGTAAACTGGCAATAAAAACAAGGTTAACCGAGCGACTGGGTGTAAGGTCACCCATCTTTCTTGCGGGAATGGGCCCGTTCTCAACCTATAAGACTGCTGAGAAGGTTGCAAATGCAGGCGGTGTCGGAGTAACGTCGCACTGGAATATCGTCTCAAAAGTCAATTCACGTACCTTTCAGATAGACGAAGATGACGAGAACGCAAGGGTTATTACCTCTCTTGAGAAGACCGAGTATGATCTTGGTTATCTGAGTAAAAATACAAGAGATGGTGCAGTAATTGGTTGTAACGTCCTCGTTTCCAGAATTCAACTGGATTCAATTCAGATGATCGACTTGATTCTTAGGATGAGGGAAGAAGATCCTGTGCTAAAAGAGAAGTTGAAGGTTATTGTCACCTCTGCCGGAAGTCCGAAACCGCCCGCAAGACAGATCCGTGATTGGAAGAAATCGACTGATTCCAATGACGATCTCATGCATTTTCATGTTGTACCCACAGTAAGACACGCGAAAAAAGCGATTGATGTGGGTTGTGAAGGGCTTATCGCAGCAGGGTATGAAGGTGGTGGCCATCAGAGTTACGAAGGTGTGAATACCTCTGTTTTAGTTCCTCAGATCAGAGCAGCTTATCCTGATACTTATATTGTGGCCAGCGGTGGATTTTATGATGGTATCACGCTATCAAGTGCCCTCTCTCTTGGCGCCGATGCTATCCAGATGGGAACAAGATTCATCTCAGCAAAAGACTCTGACTTTCATCCGAACTTTAAAGATATCATACTTAAAAGTGAGTCGGAAGACACACTCATATGTTCCGGGGCATTTGGTCCTATCAGGCTCATAAAGAATTCTTACGCTTTCGATCATAGTGAAATCGTTTCAAGAGAAGTCTGTATTGAAAAAGAGAGGATGAGGTCTGCAGCACTCGGAGGAGGCGAGCCTAGTTTCGAGTTTTTAAGTGATATGAAAAAATATGATGCCGTTTATGCCGGAGATGTCGAAAATGGGGCTGTTCTTGCAGGTCAGACCTGTGGCGGGATCAAGAGGCTCGAGACTGTAGAAGATATTATGAACAAAAGCATAAAGGATGCGGAAGAGAATATCCGAAGGGTCTATGGCCTACTAAAATAGAATTGATCGGAGGTTCGTGAGATGGAACTCTTGAGTGTTAAAGTAAAATTTCCTGAAGATACAAATATGATACTGGGACAGTCGCATTTTATTAAGACGGTTGAAGATATTTATGAAGCAATAGTAAACTCGGTTCCTGGTGCAAAGTTTGGGATCGCATTCTGTGAGGCTTCAGGAGATTGCCTTGTAAGGTTTGAAGGAAACGATGATGAACTGAAAAAAGCTGCAGCAGATAGTGCTCTTAACATATCGGCCGGGCACTCGTTTATTGTTTTCCTAAGGGATGCATTTCCTATAAACGTTCTTCATGCGATAAGAAATACCCCCGAGGTCTGCAATATATATTGTGCGACTGCAAATCCCGTTGAGGTTATACTGGCAGAGACCGAGCAAGGAAGGGGGATAATTGGCGTTATAGACGGCTCCGGAGTAAAAGGGATAGAAGGAGAAGAGGATATCCGAAAAAGAAAAGATCTTCTCAGAAACTTTGGATATAAACTTTAAACCAAAGTTTAATCAAACCACGACCTATGGCTGCCCCATAGGTCATCTCCGCCTGCGGCGGAAATTTAAAGCCTTTTTATGTGGTAAACTTTTAGATAAAAGGATAATCAGGAAACTTCAAAAAGTTTCATCATTTGCACGACGTATGGCTCGGCAAAACCAACAAAATCATTTAGATTATAGTCATACCTGATCTGTTCTACTAAGAGACCGGGCATGGTGAATGAGGGCAATCGCCTCATGAAAGGAAAGATTAAGCCAATTAATGCCTATTGATTAACGTCAATCGAGTTAACAAGATATATAAAGGGCTTTATGAACGGCAGATAAAGATTGTTGTTGCACAGATTGGCAGGCTGGTTTATGAATTGTATGGGCTTACGGAGAAAGAGGTGAGGGTGGTGGAAGGTGAAGAGAACGAGCAAAGCAATTGGAAAAGGAAGCTGAAGAAATAATAAAACAGGCGAAAGAGAAAATTGAAAGGATGATTTTAGTGGAAGCGCCTAACAATCGAAAACGAAGTTTACCTGTGAATTTAAAAAATTGGCTCAAGGAGCCAATTGATCTTGAATCAAACTCAGATGATGCGTACTACTTGTTAGAATTTGATTACATAGATGGAAGTTTGAAAGACTACCTAAAAGATTGTATTAGAGATTCTTATTCCGATCCAGAAAAGATATCTAAACATCTCAAATATCTAAATCTAACAACCCTGTTAAATCTAATCAAAACCAAAATCCCTAAAAGTTCTTCAACCCAAAAAAACGAGTTTGGGGAGATACTTTGTAGAGTTACTTTAGAGGATTTTTTTTCTCTTGTGATTCCTGTTTGTAAGCTTCACTATAAAACTGATCCCGAATCCCCGGTTCATGGAATGGACGTTGTCGCATTTAGGTTTGGCGATGACCCCTTAAACGACTGTGTTTATATGGTTGAAGTGAAAACAGCGCCTTCAAAAAGTTATGCAAGAAACTCTCCTCGCAGAATAAAAGAAAGATTTGAAGAGTTGGAAAAAACAGATTTTGGAGGAATTTGGGTTCATAATAGATGGGTTGGTAACTGGGAACCAAGGTTACTACTTGAGAGTAATATCGATGCTAAATGTTTACGAGAGAGACGGTGATTTAAATTTCAGTTTGTGCCCATTTATGGTACAAGAGAAATCCTATTGGAAAGAAAGCAATATTAAATGCCTCAAAGAAACACCATTTGATTATCCGATCTTTTTAGTGGTTTTTGTCGTAAATGACTTATCTGAACTGGTTGAAGAGAGCTATAGAAGAGCCTTAGAGGTATCTTGAATGGAAGTTGAGGAAGAAATTGGAGAAATCGCAACACGAATTCTGAAAAATCAAAGCTTCTTAGAGGATACTGGTACTATAAAAATGTTATACCGTAAAGCAAGATTAGAGCTTGGTGCGGATGGTGATGAAACACACCTTTCGGATAGGCTTCTTACAACTGCTTATCTTTTGGAACACGCAGGTATAAGACAATTAGAAGGGGATTTTACCTCCAAAGATGCAATAGAATTTTTTTCAAAGGCAGCAGAAATTTTTGAATATGTTTTTACTGGTGTTAAAGGACTATCAGATGAAACAAGATCTCGAATTATGTTACATTCTTCATTCTGTTATACATTAGCCGGCTACTCACCGAATTCCCAAGTATTATCAGAAGAAATATGGAAAAATATTTACGATGAAGAGACTGATATCGAAAGATTCGAAGATTTCTTTTATTCTGTAGATCAGCTTATTCTCCTACTATTGAGGAGAAAAATCGACTGGTTAAATAAGCAGGCTACAAACATCGATTCTCAACTTAAAAAAGTTGAGGATTTGATAGTAGGAGAAGTACAAAAAGAAAAGATTGGAATTAACCAAATATCGTTGTTTACAGGATACGTGTATCTAGTAAAATCTTTATCTGAATTTTTGGAAACGGGGGATAATAGTCATCTAAACAGAACAGATAATGACATTGATAACGCTTTGGAAATATTCTCAGAGATCTATTCTCCAGATACTTACTTGAAGACAAAGCTACTAAAGAGAACTTCGAATAACCCATTTTTCACACGCACCACATAAGATATCCCACACCTTCAAAAAACACCATTCCCGTTTTACCTCATTACACCGCGTTTCACCCAATTTCTCCAATC
>JAXHUQ010000068.1:0-8460 GCA_034189535.1 Halobacteriota archaeon
TGCTGTTACGGTGAATGCCAGAAGCACTCCTTCATTTACTGATTTGTCACCGATCGCATCAAGCTCAGGTGGTCTGTTGACATCGCCAACAGAGATTGTTATCTCCTCATCATCGGTAAGTGATCCGTCCGAAGCTGTGAATGTTACCGGGTAACTTCCTGACTGACCAAATCCTGGTGTCCATGAGAAGTCCCCTGTTCCGTCACCATTGTCGGTGAATGTTGCACCGGTTGGTAATGGTAATGGTGATGCGTCAAGTGTTACCGTATCACCATCCGGATCGGATGCTGTTACGGTGAATGCCAGAAGCACTCCTTCATTTACTGATTTGTCACCGATCGCATCAAGCTCAGGTGGTCTGTTGACGGAAACCTCACCGTCATTAACAGATGAAGGTGAAAAAGATAAATAATCCGTATCGGCTAACATGACATTCTGCAAATCCAATGTTGTAGAACTACCTGGCGCCCCGATAACTGTTAAAGTCACATCAATTATTGGTGTATCCTCTGTTGTTGTAATATAATCCGGATACTGTGTATTCGTTAACGCTATCATTTTGTCACCATCAGATCCACCTGAAGTAACACTTGAGGTGAAAACAGAGTTATTAGATGTTATACTTAATATATTAACAACCAGATTATCATAAACAAGGTTTGCTGATAATCCTGTGACATATTCCGCGTCATCTATACTTATTGGAATTGTGTATGTTTCCCCTACCTCAGCGCCAAGAACCGAGCCGATTGATACCACAGAGATCCCTGGGAGAATAACCTCACCGTCATTAACAGATGAAGGTGAAAAAGATAAATAATCCGTATCGGCTAACATGACATTCTGCAAATCCAATGTTGTAGAACTACCTGGCGCCCCGATAACTGTTAAAGTCACATCAATTATTGGTGTATCCTCTGTTGTTGTAATATAATCCGGATACTGTGTATTCGTTAACGCTATCATTTTGTCACCATCAGATCCACCTGAAGTAACACTTGAGGTGAAAACAGAGTTATTAGATGTTATACTTAATATATTAACAACCAGATTATCATAAACAAGGTTTGCTGATAATCCTGTGACATATTCCGCGTCATCTATACTTATTGGAATTGTGTATGTTTCCCCTACCTCAGCGCCAAGAACCGAGCCGATTGATACCGTCTCAATACCTGTAATAGCAGCTGCAGGTACTGAAAACATAGATAGCAATAGAAAGATACTTAAAACAATTGATTCTATTTTTGTTATTATTTTTGTTTCTTTCATAATCCCCATAGTCTCCTTAGTATTTTAATAGTTCATAACTCCGGTACATTGCCAACAAAATAATTTGCGATCTTTGCAGCATCTCCAATATCAGCCATTCCATTACCATTGAAGTCCGCCTTCAAATCTTCTGGAACATTGCCAACTACCATATTCGCCACCTTTGAAACGTCCCCGATGTCAATTATACCATTATTATTTAAATCGCCTTTCAACCACAACATAATATCCACAGTCGATACTTCGCCGGAATTAACCGTTGTTGTCGTTGAATTATCCCAAAATCCGTCTTTAGAAGCATCTACATCATATTCTCCAACAACTACATTTGAAAAACTATAATCGCCATTTCCGTCTGTTGTTGTCGAATCGATTATACTGCCTCCCTGTGTTAAGTTTACAACTACATCAGGAATGCCGTTAGAGCTGTAAGAATATCCAATCTTACCGGAAATTGATCCCTCAACGATCTCGCTCTCCGTAGTAAATATGTAAGCATCTGCTGTCATAGTATTTCCCGCAAGATCTGAAGCACCTATCACCACATTTACCACTTGCTCGTAGCTAAAGTTAATGGGGGGATTATATGTTAACGTGTAATCGCTTGAACCACCGGATATGGTCAAATCTGATGTGACGTCTGTACCCTCAACAGTCATTGCAATAGTTGTCTGATCAACCCCTGCACCATCGTCCTTTACATGTACCACTATATCTGAATCAATAGGTACGCCTGTAGAATCCTGTGCAGGATTGTGCTCGTCTGTATATGGTGCACTGGTATCTACTGTTACGGTATCCTCACCCGTAATAATAACATTCCACATCTCACCGTCTCCAGGATAATTTGCTATGGAATAACCACTAAGGGAATAATCGCCAGCAGTCGCATCGCCTGGTACTTGTAATGTGTAAGAGACCGTAACTGTTGTACCTGTGTTTATCTGTGACATCCAAAAAAAACCAACAGTTCCGTCCTTGAATCTTTGGTTTGTTGCAGCAGGACTTGAACTCAAACTTCCGTTATCCACGTTCCATCCTGTTGGTACTGAATCGTCGATAGCCAAGGTCCCCATATTCTCAGTAGCAGTAAACGATATCTCAACTGTAACTTCATCTCCTGGTAAAACTACGTCAGGATTAATTGTTCGTGTTATTACCGGTGGGTCTGCCGCCATTACCGTAAGTACTGAAAACGAGGGCAACATTAGCATCACCGCTAACAAAATACTTATATGTTTGCTTTTAATCATCTCTATTCACCTCAGCCCCTTAACAAAGTGCTTCTTTAACTTGTATTACTTATAGCATTATGTCTTTAAATTATATATAAAACCATCGTTTTATTATCTTTAAAAAATAATAAATATTAAAAAATTAGAGAGATTATCACCTGTCTTTTTAATCACCTCGTCTCAGTATCAAAAATACTGCTGCGATTAATACAACAATAACTATTATCGCCCCTAATAGGGGTAACATGCCATCATCCCCTGAGGTCGGTGAAACGGTTGGACTGCTTTCTGGTGCCGTTGAAGTTTCGTTAATAGGATTTTCATCAGTAGGTTTTGGCGATATTGTAGGACTGGCAGTTGGTGAAGCAGTTGTGTTTGGACTCGCTGTTGGTGTCGGTGTTGGTGTCGGTGTTGAAAAACCACCACCTCCGCCTCCTCCACCACCATTATTCCCACCATTTGGTGAAGGTGAAGGTGACGATCCTGCCGTAATCGCACTGTATTTTTGTGACGTGTCTGTCACAATATTTGGTTTTTGAATAGCCCCATCCTCAGCGGTTACATTCACGACAATATCCGTCCCCTCTTCAGCAATTATGTGTCCGGTCCAGATATCTCCTGTTGACTGGGAAAGAGTCACTCCTCTGGCGGTCACAAGAGCGACCCCAACATCGTCGGTAACATTAACGGTAACAAGTATCTGATCTCCAGCGGTAACGTTATCATTATCCAAGGTCACAGAGTGAATTATAGGTGGCTCTGCATCATCCTTGACCATCAGGAGATAATCACCTGTGATATCCTTTTCTAATTCCGGAGTTTGGGATGAAAAAGTACCAATGAAAGCATATGGCTCAAAGCTTGAATTGCCCGGAACATGTATTGTGTAATTTGATTGAACTTGATCACCGGAATTTATTGAAAACCATAGGAATTCCACTGCCCCGTTATCCGGATTTATCCTGGATGATGCCCCTCCTGCAGACATATCAGTAATCTCCCACATCTCATTTTCTACCTTATCCACAACCAGGACTCCTGTCATGTCCTCTTTTGCGGTGAAACTTATCTCCACATTAACTTCCCAACCTGGTTCTACAACATTTGATTCAATCGATCTAGTTACTTCCGGTTGAGCAGATACTACAATTACTAGTGATAAAAATAACAATAAAACAATAAAATTGACGCATATTCTTCTAATACCATAATATTTCTCTTCTTTTTTAATTTTCATCCATACCTCTCTTTTAAAAAACAAATTTTTCCTTGAAAAAAATTAGAAAAAAGGGAAATAAAAAACTTTCCCTTTTGATTTTTTATTTTTTCACGTTTCTGTCTTCTTAGCTTTCACTTCATGCCCAAGCGCCTATGACGTCAAGGATCTTGCCTGTTGACAGTTCACCTGATTGCCACAATCCGACACACTCCATCAGATAGGATGTATCCGGATTTGTCGGAACCAAACCGTTTTCTCCAACAAAGTCAACGATCTTGTCGCCTCTTATTGTTGTGTACTGGTTCTCTGTATTGAAGCTAGCCTTTGAGGCTAATATCTCCAGATCCTTTCCTTGAGGTGCGTTTCCTATATCGTAGCTACCATCTCCAGATGTTATATCATCTTTGGTTGCTACCTCTACTTCGGCACCACCAAGTGAATCTCCATTGACTTCTTCAACAATTCCGCTTAGATGGGCATAACAACCCGAGAAATCAGTCCGCTCGATGTACAACCCTTCAGAGTTGATACCATCGTAGACAAATGCCGCCCTTGGCCAGTCATTTGGTCCAAGATCATGGGTCTGATTACTCATCTTACACATATCTTCTGGGGTCTCAAACTCAGCACCCTCTCTGCAGTTGTATGCGTAATACGAAAGTGTTATCAGATAGTCATCATGCAGATCTCCAGTGTTTATTGTGTCAGCTGGAAGCACGAATGCAGTGTAGTTGTCAGGCATTGATCTGATGTGCCACCAGTACCAGGTTTCCTCTCCTACTGCTATTTCTGGCCCGTATGGGTGGAGTCTTTCAAGTAGATTCGTATGGAATCTCTCTTCAACTGACTCTTCCACATAGTAGTATTCAAGTGGTCCATAGCCTGTAAGCACACGTTCAATTACGCTATCGTAATCTTCTGCAATACACGATGAGTCGCCATCTACAACTTGTGGTATGTCGATATCATCAACAATGTCGTGATCCTTGTTGTAAGGCGGTAGTTTCCAAACCGGTTCTTCCAGATCAAGTTCCTCTAACCACTGAGATGTTACAACCTTTATGTCTCGTGCACCATCTCCCGGCTCATCATCATCGATAATTAATGATGTTCCTGCCTTTGGTATCGGCGTTCTGAGTGTTATGTACTTGAAAAGAAGTTCCTGCTGGCCTCCGTATTCAGTATGTACTGCTGCAACTTCGTATCTGACACCGTCAACGTAGAAGACATCTCCAGATCTGAGTAGCTTACCAATCGTGAATCCTGCTCGGTCTCCATTGAGCCCGTTGAAGCCCATGTACCATGTTTGAGTTGGATGATCAGGTTGGTCGTAACAATAGTTGTTCCTATCGACGTATGTCCTGTTATCATCTAACACAAAGTTACCGCTTGGATATGCATGGTTGTCGAGTACATTACCCTTGTACTTGACTGAACATACTGCATCTGCATCAGGATTGTCTTCCTCGGTAGGTCCAATATAGGTTATCTCATGGTCCATGAACTGCCTTGAGGAACCTTCGTCCAAGAGGATATCAATCTCCACTCCAATGGTTCCGTTTACAGATGAGTCTCCACGTGCAATACTTGCCACTCTTACAACTTCACCTTCATCCATACCGGGTATTTTTTCAACAAGACCGTCTTTTAAAGATACTGTTGGAAGCATCATGTAGGTCTCGCCAGCTTTTCCGGCGGCTGGATCGTATGTGTTGTAATCTATCAAGAAGTATGTGTGCTCTGTAACAATCGCATCTGCAAAGTTAGGATCTTCAGGTTCCGCACCATCATACATATGTAATGGCTCGTACCATGTTCTCTCATAGACCTTCTCTCTTGCGTTTAGTGTGCTGTATTCAAATCGTCCACTGTTTAAATTGGTAATTGCTGTGTATTCTTCCATTATTGCAGGATTGAATGTTATCGAATCTTTTGGAATTACTGTCGGGTCAAACGGATCAATTGAATCTTCATAGGAAGTTTCATATTTAAGATCCCTGACTGCATCATATACTGTTGGATATAATGGGTCGTATCCATGCTCTGATACGGTTTCATAGTCTCCATAAATCCTTACAGTTGGTGTTTCACCGGGTAATCCGTTTACATATAGGTCCGTTCCATCTTCCGCCTGATATACAAATGCAACCCTTTGCGGATCGTTGACATCACCTGGGAAGTGTGCATAGTGATCCGTGACTGTACCATCATATTCTGGCGCATCGTCTCCATATCTGACGTTGTCTGATACGAAGGATGTTGTCACAAGATAATCCCTATGGAGATCATCAGATACATTGTTTATCGGATCTGTCGGAAGGACAAATTCTGTGTATTGATCAGGTTTTGTTCTGATCTGCCACCATGCCCAGTACTCAGGGGAATCATATCCCTCTGTTGGTCTTTCAAGCAGGTTGGTCGAATACCTTGGTTCAACCGTCTCGTCGACATAGTAGTAATCAAGTGCTATATATGGTCCGATTACACGCTCATCGACCTCATCATATGAATCAGAGATAGCTACGGAACCGTCTTCTGGAACATCTATGTCATCAACGATATAGTGCTCCTCGTTAAACGGTGGAAGCTTCCACATCGTCTCATACGGATAGACCTCTTCTAACCATTGTGAGCTGACAACACTCGTATCTCTAACTGCTCCAAGTTTATTGGCAGTTGGTTCGTCGTCGTAAATTGCTGATTGGTTTAACTTTGGCAATGGTGTTCTGAGGGTGATGTATTTAAATGCACCATCAATGGTCTGGTCAACATCCTCTACGTAAACTGCTGCCACGTCGTATCTGACACCATCAACGTAGAATACATCGCCAGCCTGTAAAGACTTACCAATTACAAAGTCTGCGTAAACCGTATCGCCTTGCGTGTATGAATAGAGATACTCTACATACCATGTACTTGGGGATTCATCATCGGATGTCGGTTGATGGTTCTCACCCCTTATGTAGTTTGCTCTATCAACATATGTCTGGACATTCTTATCCAAAGTAATGGATTTCTCTTGTTCGTGATTTGGCATACCATCGTCATCAAGGACGTTTCCGAGATACCAAATACCTACGCCTACCTGATCATTTGGATCATAGTTGTTCTCGAACTTAATTGCATGGTCCATGAACTCCGCAGATTCTCCAAGTTTTAATGTTACCTGTTTTTCTACCTCGATCTGACCTTTGACAACGGAACTAGCCATTGGATCTACTGTTGCTTCTCGAAGATCAAGAACCTCCGCAACTTCCATACCCGGCTGGCTATAAACCGAGTTGTCTGGGTCACGACTTCTACCATCCTGATCCGACATGGTCGGAAGCATAACTCTTGTATCTCCCGCAGTACCTGCTATTGGGTCGTAGGTGTGATAGTCGATCATTAAGTATGTGTGTTCAAGCACAATTGCACTTGCTTCATTCTTAACAACACTTCTATGGCCGTCATAGATATGGTCAGTCTCATACCAATCTCTCTGGTAGATTTTTACACCTGCATCTTCGCCACTTGCTTTGAGCGCCATGTCCCTTACGATTGCCGGGTTAAATGTTATTGTGTCTTTTCCTATGATTGTTGGATCCAACGGATCAATAGCATTTACATACGAAGTTTCGTATTTACTCCCACCCCATATCGATGGATAGATCTTTTTTTCTGGATCTACGTCACCGTACACTTTGACGGTATTCAAATCGATAGGGTCGGCCGCAGCTGGCGCTACCATAGATGTAAACACTGATGCCAACATTATTGCAGCTAGCATTATCGATAGTGCCCGCTTACTCTTATCCTTTTTCAATTTATTTACCTCCTGTTTATTTTATTTATACCGCTTCTAAAGAAACAGTATGGTATTTTTTTTAAAACCGTAGACATAATTATTTCCATTATATATAAAGCTTACTAAATTTTATGATACAACGTGAGCTATACATATAGAATATATAATAATATAACATCCTGAATACAAAAAATGCACAAATTTATCAGTAAAAATTTGCTAAGTTGTTGTACTGTTACGGGTATTATCTCCCGCCATTTCCCCCTACCAGATTTGACTGACCACCTCTTTATGTTACATAAAATAAAAGGTATTATATACAAATTAGAGGGTATTTCAGATATTTTTCTTACAATATCGCTATTAAATGCCATTAGTTATTCTTATAGTGCAGTTAAAAATATTCAATTGCAACCTAATGTGTTTAAACCCAATATATTTATTTTTCAAAATTCTTAGATCCAATCCTTTAAGAAAAGATATGTTGCATTTTTATAAAATTTTCGACAATTATAAATGAAACAAATAGAAGAACGAATAACTTGCTCGATAGGCATTGGACCAAACAAGCTGATCGCAAAGATGGCTTCAAAGTATAGAAAACCCGTTTTTCAACGCTCCAATATTCTATCCTGTATGATATTGTTTATCTCACGGGTGTTAAGGAGATTAATTATGCAGGAGGTTTAATATAGGTAGGAGTCGGGATAATAAAATCAGACTTACTTTGAAAGCCGAAAACCACTTGATGTTTGATAATGGTATTTAGAATATAAATAAGAATTGAGACGTTATCTATGACACCGGAGAAAAACAAGAATGTAATTACAGAGAACTTCGAAAAACCCCAACCAATACTTAATACAGTGAACTATATCGTATCCCATTGACACCTATAATACATGGAATCCTTAACTGATTTTGCACTTCGTGAAGAGTACAAAAGA